>NZ_JBRRDW010000005.1:0-150169 GCF_056759895.1 Stenotrophomonas sp. STEN038 | reverse complement strand
ATGCTCGGCAGAGGCTTCACTGGTAGAGCCCAATGCCGAGCATGGCTCGGCACTACAGGCTTGGCTCTACCGGCAAGGCCCCTGCCGAGCATGGCTCGGCACTACAGGTGAATCTTTGTCGAGCATGCCGATCAAAGCGCATCAAGGTCGCCGAGGGCCCGGATCAACCGCCGGGCGCGTTTGTCGGGCTTGTGCTCCGGGGCCTGGTAGCCGGTGCGCTCGGCGGCACGGCGCAGCTGCAGCTCGTGACGCGCCTGCTTCGAGGCCGCCGATTCTTCGTACATGGCCTGCGCTACCGGCGCCGAACCACGTTTGTCACTCAGCCCGCGTACCGCGATCTCGAAGATCTCATCGCCGCGCTGCACCCGCAGCGCATCGCCCACGCGGATCGCGCGCGAGGATTTGGGGCGCTGCCCTTGCACATCCACCTTGCCGGTATCCACCGCCTGTTTGGCCAAGCTGCGGGTCTTGAAGAAACGTGCGGCCCACAGCCACACATCCAGACGAATGCTTGCTACCACTACGACTTCACCACTCATCGCGTTGCCATGACTCCTGTGTAAGCCACCAACCGTTGATACCTGACTCCGGCACCCTCACCTGCAAGATGCTAGTGTGCCAGCCCACATCCCGACAGCGTTGCCCATGTCGAAACCCAAGCAAACCCGCTCGTTGACCGAAGGCCCTATCGGCACCAGCCTGCTGATGTTCGCGCTACCGATTCTGGCTGGCAACATCGCACAGTCGCTGAATGGCTCGGTCAATGCCATCTGGGTGGGCAAGTTCCTCGGCGAGGCGGCGCTGACCGCCACAGCGAACGCCAACAACATCATGTTCTTCCTGATCGGCTCGGTGTTCGGTATCGGCATGGCCGCCACCATCCTGATCGGCCAGTCCATCGGCGCCAAGGACCTGCCGCAGGCGCGGCGGGTGATGGGCACCAGCGCCACCTTCTTCATCAGCCTCTCTGCAGTGATCGCGGTGCTGGGCTGGTTCCTGTCGCACCGCTTGCTGCTGGCGATGGGCACACCAGCCGAATCGCTGCCGATGGCCGATGCCTATCTGAAGGTGATCTTCCTGGCGATGCCCTTGCTGTACGCATTTGCCTTCATCACCGCCGCCCTGCGCGGTGCCGGCGATGCGCGCACACCGTTCCGCTTCCTGCTGCTGGCGGTGCTGCTGGATATCGCCTTCAACCCGTTGCTGATCTTCGGCGTGGGCCCGTTCCCGGAACTCGGTATCGCCGGCGCAGCCTGGGCCACGTTCTTCTCGCAGGCCCTGGCGCTGGCCGGCTTGATGCTCTATCTGCGCAACAAGCGGCACATGCTGTGGCTGGGGCGCAAGGACATCGGCCTGCTGAAGATCGACACCGTCATTCTCAAGGCGCTGGTGGTCAAGGGCGTGCCGATGGGCCTGCAGATGATCCTGATCTCGCTGGCGATGATCATGATGATCAGCATGGTCAATGGCTACGGCGTGGAAACCGCCTCGGCCTATGGCGCTGCGATGCAGTTGTGGACCTATGTGCAGATGCCGGCCATGGCCATTGGCGCGGCCTGCTCGACGATGGCCGCACAGAACGTGGGCGCCGGCCTCTGGCCGCGCGTGGAAGCCACCGCGCGTACCGGTGTGCTGTTCAATTTCCTGCTTACCGGTGCGCTCATCGCGCCGATCATCCTGTTTGATCGCAGCACCCTGGCATTGTTCCTGCCAGCTGCCAGCGAGGCGCTGGAGATCGGCCGGCATCTGAATCACATCGCGGTTTGGTCGTTCCTGTTCTTCGGTGTCAACTTCGTGCTGTCTGGCGTGGTCCGTTCCACCGGCGCGGTGCTGCCACCGCTGTTGATCCTGGCAATCGGCATGTGGGGCATCCGCGTGCCGTTCGCACTGTGGCTGCAGCCGCGCTTTGGCGCCGATGCGATCTGGTGGAGCTTCCCGATCAGCGCGTTGTGCTCGATGCTGATGATCATGGCCTATTACCGCTGGGGCAATTGGCGCAGCGCCAGCATCCTCGACAAGCCGGTGCAGGCAACCCCGGCGGAAGTGCCGGCTACGCCGCCGTCGCCGGTGGCGGATCCTGACGTGGAATTGGAACGCTAGACAGCGTTGTGGGAGCTGTGGGAGCGGCGTCAGCCGCGAAGCTGGCATTGCTCGAAGGGCCTGAAAGCTCACCCCCTCCCCAACCCTCCCCTACGCCTTCGGCGCAAGGGAGGGAGCTGAACGACGAGTAGTGCCGAGCCATGCTCGGCAGGGGCATTACCGGTGACGCCTCATGCCGAGCATGGCTCGGCACTACAGTTGCGGCTGATCAATAACTGCCGTCGAAGGCGAAGATCGGCTTGCGCTGCTGCCACAGGCCCTTGGTGAAGTCCGGGAACTCAAGGGTCTGGAAACTGTTGGCAATCGACTGCTCGGACAGCGGCGTGATCGCACTCCAGGTCACGGCGTCGTAGATGTCGATCGGCATCGGCGCCTTGGCCTTCAGTGCCTCGACGAAGGCGTGGATCACGAACCAGTCCATGCCGCCATGGCCAGCGCTGGCTGCGGTATCGGCATGCTGCTTCCACAGCGGGTGCTCGTACTGGTCCTGGTAGGTCTTGAACTCTTCCCACTGGTGCGGCGGGCTGCGGCCTTCGATATGGATGCCGTGGTTGACGTCCATCCACAGACCCTTGGTGCCCTGCACGCGGAAGCCCATCGAATACGGGCGCGGCAACGAGGTGTCGTGCTGCAACAGGATGGTCTCGCCGTTCTCGCAGGCCAGCGTGGTGGTGACGATGTCGCCGAGCTTGAACTTGACCTTGGTACTCGGATGGGTGGTGCCACCACTCTTGGCCACGGTGTACTCGTGCAGGCCGCGCGCCTTGCTGGCGAAGGCATTGATATGGGTGAAACGGTTGCCGCGATTGATGCCGGTATACATCGCACACGGGCCGATGCCGTGGCTGGGATACAGCTCGCCATTGCGCTCGACCGAATGCTCGGTACGCCAACGTGCTTCCGACCAACCCTTGGCGCCGAACTCCACGCCGCTGTCGTAGGGATGCTCCGGCGTGCCGTCGTTGAACTTCACCCCGCGCAGGTCGTGCTGGTAACCGCCCTGCAGGTGCACCAGTTCGCCGAACAGGCCCTGCCTCACCATCTGCAGCGCAGCCATCACGTCACGGCGATAGCAGACGTTCTCCAGCAGCATGTACGGGGTGCCCGTGCTGAGCTGGGTGTTGAGCACATCCCAATGGTCCTGCAGGGTAATACCGGCGACCACTTCGCAGCCCACCGCGACCTTGGCCTGCATCGCGGCAATCGCCATCGGCGCATGCAGCTCCCACGGGGTGGCGATGATCACGCCGTCCAGGCCGCGCTGCTCCAGCAGGCGCTTCCAGGCATTCTGGTCGCGGTCGGCGCCGTAGGCCTGCGGTGCCGGCTTGCCGGCCTTGGCCACCATGTCCATCGCGCGGCCGAGCATGATCGGCTCGATGTCGCACACGGCAACTACTTCGACGTCGTCGCGGCGCACCAGTTCCTTCAGCAGTACCAGACCGCGCATGCCGGTGCCGATCACGCCCAGGCGCACCTTGCGGCCGCGGGCCCAGGCGGGCGTTTCCGGCAACAGGCTGGTGGCGGCCAGGGCCGCGCTGGCCATGATGAATTCCCTACGCTTCATTGTGTTTCCTCTTTCATGGGTCGTGCCGGTGATGGCAGGTGTGCCACGACCGTGCTGACGGTGTCACTGTCTTGCCCCTCATGCAATGCATGAGGGGCAAGCGCTGCTGCGGTGGATCAGAACTTGTAGGTGGCGGTCACGCTGTAGATGCGACCAAAGTTGTTGGCATAGCCGGAGAAGTTCATCCAGTCGTTCGGATCGTAGAACGGCAGGCGGTTGAACAGGTTCTTCACGGTCACGCCGACGCTCAGCTTCTCGATCGGGCGCCAGTTCACGCTCAGGTTTGCGGTCCACCACGCCGGTGCGCCGCCGCAATGGCCGGGGGCCAGGTCGAGGAAGCTGCCGGTGCAGGTCTGCGCATTGTTGTCCTGCGCGTCGATGCGGTCGTAGGCCCACTTGGTGCCGCCGACGTAGTTGACGTAGAAGCCGGTATCCCACTTGCCATACGTCCAGTTGGTGTTGAACGTAGCGCGCACCTTCGGGTTGTTGTAGTAGCCAACCAGGTTGCCGTAGTACCAGCCGTCACCGTTGTCGGAGTTGTACATGTTGCGGTTGGCGATGGTAGCTGCCACACCGATGTTCAGGCGGCCCCATTCACCCAGGTCGAAGCGGCTGCGCAGATCCACGTCGAAGCCGTCGATCAGGGTGCGGCCACGGTTGCTGTACTGGCCGATCACGCTGGCGACGTTGCCGATGCTGTAGCCCGGCAAGGTACCCGGGCAGGTCACGCCGCTGGCTGGGTCGTTGCACATCGCAGCCAGGGCCGCGAGGTTGGACCGGTCGGACTCGGTGATCGGGAAGCGGGTCATCGAATCGATGTCTTCTTCCTTGCTGTAGTCCGGTGCAACGATTTCATCGCGGCGGTACACGAACCAGTAGTCCGCCGACACCGACAGCCAGTCGGTCGGCTCCAGCACGACGCCCAGCGTGGCGATCTTCGCCTTCTCCGGCTTCAGGTCCTGGTTGGGCTGGGTCATGCGCGCCACGTTGCGGCTGCAATCGCTGTTCCACAGGCTGTTGCCCAGGTCCTTGTCGACGACGCGGTTGGACTGCCGCAGCAGGCCGGCGATCGCATTGGTTTCGGCACAACGGACTTCATCACGGTAGCCGCCGATCTGTGCGTACACGCCACCGCTGCCAGCCTCGGCCAGGCTGGGTGCGCGGAAGCCTTCCGAATAGGTACCACGCAGCATCAACTGCGGCAGGGCCTGGTACTTCAGGCCGATCTTCGGCGCGGCGTTGGCGCTGAAGCCCGGGTACTTGTCCAGGCGCAGTGCCAGGTCCATTTCGAGCTTTTCAGTCAGCGGCACCACCGCTTCGGAGAACAGCGCGTAGGTGTTGCGCTTGCCGTCGAACCACGATCCGCCCTGCTGGGTGATCAGGCCGTTGGCGGCATCCGGGTTGCCCGGCGTGTAGAAGGTTTCGCGGGTTGCATTGAAGCCGAATGCCGCGCGCACTTCGCCGGCCGGCATGTTGAACAGCGGGCCTTCGATCTTGCCGTCCAAGGTGTGCAGGCGGGTCCAGGACTCGATGTCGAAGGTCGGGAAGGCTTCGCGGATCAGCGCCGCGTTGGCTTCACTGATCTCGCCGAACTTGTAGGCCGGGTGATCGGAAATGATGACGCGGCCGGTACCCGGATCGATGGTGTACGGACCGAAGGCTTTCTCGAAGCCCTTCAGGTTGACGTTGGTGGTCTGGTAGGTGACCGAGTGCGAACCTGCGGTGGCGAACGCGGTTTCCCAGTTCCAGTCGCCGACGGCACCACGCAGACCCGCCACCACACGGTAGCTGTCGTCGGTATTGCGCTGACCGAAGTGGCCACCGCCGACGTCCTGCAGCAGGTAACCCAAACCGACCACACCGCCATTCATCGCCTTCAACTCCGGGCTGGCGTGGTTGTATTCGTTGTTCGGGCCGAGCCACGGGGTCAGGAACTGGTTGACCGTATTGCCGGTGTTGCGCGAGAACCAGCTCTGCGGATTGCCGGTGGTGGTGCCGTAAGCACGCGGCGTGCCGCCATTGGCGTGCAGGTCGATGTCGGTATAGGTGACTTCGGCGAATGCCTCGGTGCTGTCGTTGAGCTGGTAATGACCATTGACGTAGGCAGTGACGCGTTTGGAATCCGCGCCGCCGTTGATCTGCCGGTTCATCCAGGTCTGCCAGATGCAGCGCGTGCCGCTGCTGACCTGCAGCACGTTGTTGCAGCCCGGTGCAGCCTCGTCCTTGCGCACGCCGGTGACCGGATCGATGGCGTAGTAATAGCCAGGGTTGAACACGCCCGGCGCGCTGCCGGTGTCCAGCCGCAGATTCTTGATGTAGTCCGGATTGTTGACGTAGAACTGGCCCGGGTGCTTGAGGTACCACTCGCTGTCCGGAATGCCGTCGCGCTCATACAGATTGACGCTGGCATAGACGTTGTAGCCGTCCTCGGCCATGTCGCCGAAACCACCGGTGACGCTGGCCTGCTTCTCGCCGAAGGAATCAAAGCGCGAGGCAGTGTCCCAGGTGCCACTGACTTCGAGGCCCTGGTAGCTGCGCTTGGTGATGACGTTGATGACGCCGGCCACTGCATCGGTGCCGTATACGGCCGAGGCGCCATCGGTCAGCACTTCCATGCGCTCGATGACGGCGGCGGGAATGGCATCGATGTTGACGAATTGGGTCTGGAAGCCTGCCGGTGCGCCGTAATACGACAGGCGACGGCCGTTCAACAGCACCAGCGTGCCCTGTGCGCCGAGGCCACGCAGGTTGGCCTGCGAAGCGCCGTCGGAACCGGTGAACAGCGACTTGGAATCAACCTGTCCCGGCCGTGCTGCCGGCAGGTTGTCGAGCACCTGCAACAGCGTGCGCGCGCCCATGTTTTCGATGTCCTGCTTGCTGATCACCTGCACCGGCGATGCGGTTTCCACATCGGTGCGACGGATGTTGGAACCGGTGACCTCGATACGGGACAGCTCGGTGGTCTTGTCCTTTTCCTTTTCAGCCTTGTCCTGCGCGAAGGCAGGTGCGGCGATGGCGAACAACACGCTGGCGACAGCCAACGATAGTGGAGCTTGCAAACAGCGTTTGGCACTGCGGTTGGCTGGCAACATCGGGGTTCTCTCCTGGCAAGGGCACGCAAAAAAAACAGCAGTTGGCGGGCAAAGCGATCCCATGCCACGGTTCTTGGACCGTAGCCGGGGGTAATCCGGTGGGAGGAGCGGTGTTACGGGTGGGTCATGGGGCGAGGATGTCGGCGGAATCGCCCTCCTCGCCGATCAGTACGGCATTGGCCCAGTTGGCGCAGACCTGGGACGGTTGGCTACCCTGCGCACCCAAGGTGCGCAGACTCAATCTGGACAGACCGCGGATGTCGAGCTCGGGCTTGACCACGCCCGGTGCTTTCACAAAACCGCTGTCATAGAGCAGGCGGTCATCGCCCCAGACCTGGAACTGCAGACCACCGGCCTGACGGCATTGATCGTCGACGCCGAGGTCGGCACGCAATGTTTTCCAATGACCCTTCAAACTCATGTCGATGCGGCTTTGTGCACCAACGCTGAGACCGCGGCGGAACTGCAGGCCGTTCATGCGCATCGGCACCGCGGCAGCGAACGAACGGTCGGCATGCACCTGGGCGGCCAACACGGCCGGCAGCGGCAGCTGGGAGAGGTATTGCTGCCGCGCCGGCCGCTCGGCCGTTTGCTGCTCGAGGATGTGGAAGGTGGACAGTGCAATCGGGCCAACATCGCGCGGCTGCAGTGCATCCACCGCACGTGCGGTGCTGCCCTGCGCTGCGCTCACCATCGGATCGGCACCGCTTGCGCCGTCACCGTCGGGGTTCTGCACGCTGAGCACGCGGAAGCGCAGCAGGCGACCGGCATGGGCCGGGAAATCGATGCGCTGCAGTTCCTGCTTCAGCTGCAGGTGACCACTGGCAATTGGCTTGCCCCACTCGCCATTGCTGTCGGCCATGTAGATTTCGTAATCACGCACCTGGCCATGCTTCCAGTGCTGGTCATTGCGCGGTGCCAGTTCGATGCCGTCGATCAGCTTGCGTTCGCCAAAGCCCACCACCCATTCGTGGGCACCGGTACGGATGGCCTGGTTGCGCACGCTGCGGAACCACGTTGCCGGATCATCGTCGAAGGCATTTTCCAGCGGATGGCCGGGCTCTTCAGCCGGACGGTTGACCACCAGCAGACTGTCGGACGGCAGCGCGCGGCCGAGCTCCGGCGCATTCGGGAAAACGTCATCAGCCAGCGCGGCGGCAACCGGGAAATCCAGCTGCAGTTTCAGCGGCGCGCGGATATCCCGGCTGGCAGTGCGCACATGCAACGTACCCTTGCGTTCCTTGCCATCGAAGTACCAGCCTTCGCTGGCTGCCTGCAATGCAGCCGCATCGGCCAGCTTGGGCAGCGCGCGGCCATCCAGTTGCACGGCAGTCGGTGCAGTGCGATTCAACACGCGCAGGCCATAGCGACGCTGCGCCAGCTGACCTTGATACGCGCCCTGCACCGGTGCGATCTCGACCTGCACTGGGCCACTGCCCTGCGCCGGTGCCTGCACGCGGATCTGCTGCGTGCTCGACTCGCCCTTCTGGTAACGGCGGGTGCTGCCATCGTCTTCGTACAAGGTGTAGCTGGATTCGCCCTGCGGATACAGATCGAAGGTCACTTCATCCAGCGGCTTTTCGCCGTCGAACAGCATCTCCGGATACATCGGCAGGATCGCGCCGGCGCGCACGAATACCGGCAGCGTCGCCAGTTCGACCGGACGGTCGAGCTGCTTGCCTGCGGCACCGGCCTGCAGATGGCGGCCGTCCCAATAGTCGTACCATCCACCAGCAGGCAGATGGATGTCGCGACGCCAGCCACGGCTCGCCGCCTGGCTGCGATACACCGGCGCGACCAGCAGATCACGGCCGAGCAGGAACTGGTACTTATAGGTTTCGTCCTGCGCGTGTGGGTCCTGCGGGTTGTCCCACATCAGTCCGCGCACCGGCGGTGCACCGCTTTGTGCGGCATCGTGCACCAGCCCGTACATATACGGGGTCAGACGCATTTTCAGCTTTAGGTAATCACGGTTGATCGAACGATAGGGCTCATCGAAGGCCCAGGGGTGCTTGCGCGCGTTCGACGACCAGCCGGACATACCCATCAGCACCGGAGTGAAGGTTTTCCACTGCAGGTCGCGGGTGAAGGTCTCGGCGCTGCCGCCGAAGATCGCATCGACGTCGCCGCTCGCATAGGCCATGCCCGACAGACCGGAACCCACCAGGGTCGGCACGTGCCAGCGGATGTAGTCCCAGCTGCTGCTCTGGTCACCGGTCCATGCAACCGCATAACGCTGGATGCCGGCCCAGCCCATCACCGTCCACAGGAACGGGCGCGAGTCGGAGTTGTTGAGAATTCCGTCGAAAGCCTGGCGGTTGGCATCCATCGCGAACTGATAGCCCTGCCCAGTCCAGGCCACATCCAGCTTCTGCACGCGGCTGCCGGCCTTGCCCACTTCCCAGGCAATCTTGTCGACGCCGTTCTCGGTCCACAGGCCGGTCTTGAAGCCGTACTTGGCCAAGCCCTGCACGGTTTCCGGCAGCTGCTTGTAGCCGCAGCCATAGCCGTCGTTGGGCAGGATCCAACCGCCCGGCATATCGTTCTCGCGGTACTTGGCGGCAACGCTGTTGACCACGTCGATGGTGCTGCCGGTGGGGCCATCACTCCAGCCTTCGGGAACGCTGCCGGGCTTCTTGATGTTGTCGCCGTCGTTGTAGCAATCGGCATCGCCGTAGGACAGCGCCCAACGCGCGACCATGTTCGGTCGGCCGGTCAGCTGGGTGTAGCGCTCCAGCAGACGCTGCAGATCATTGCCGACGAAGTAATAGGCATCGAAGCGGTCTTCGCGGTGCAGCAGCGTGGCCTGGTCCGGTTGGCGCAGGTCATAGCTGCCGTCGCTCCAGGTGTTGCGCAACATGCCCCAGCCACGTGAGCTGAGCAGCATCGGCGCCGGGCTCGGGCGGTCACCCTCCTCCCAGCCACCGGAATAGGAAACTTCAAGTTCGCGGCCCTTGAACTGGAAACGGCCGTTCTGCTGGCCGCCACCGTAGAAGGCTTCATCGGCCTGCGAGGACAGCACCTGCACGCTCTGCTCGGCGCTCAGATCCAGCGGCTGCTGTTCCTGCCATAGCGACACCGGCTTGCCGCCATCCAGACGCTCCAGTCGCAGCTGCAGGGGCTGCCGCTGCACATGCAGAACGAGCGCCGGGGTACGCACGCGGATTTCCTGCGCGTCTTCCTCCAACTGCGCCTGCACCTGCTGCACGGGCTGCGGCAACACGATGGGCGCGGCCTTGTCGCCTGCGCCGGTCAGCTTGCCGTTGCGGCCGGCCTGCACATGCACGATGTCGTTGGCCAGCACCTCGATGCGCAGGGTGCTGCCGGTATCACTGCGTACGTCCCAGGCACGCACACCGTCGCGGCCATCGCTGGCGGTGACGGAGCGCAGATTGCCGATGGGCTCGGCCTGTGCGGTCACTGCCGGCAACAACAAGGCCGAAAGCAGCGCCAGCAACAGCGGCGATTGACGAACGCAGTGTTCCACCTTGCCTCCAACCCGTTCAACGGGCGTTTCGAAACCGAGTGCGCCGACTCTAGGGCAGGAAATCGAAAGATGTCAACAAAATGAAAGCAAAAGATAAGTAAGATTTCTTGCAATCGAAAGATGTTGCGGAGCAGCAACTTTCACATCACCCAACTGAGCGTATTCATTGCTGCGAAAGGGTTTCCCGGGAAACCTTTCGCTTCGGACGATTCTCAAGAGAATAAAGTCGAATCAAATTATTTCTTTCGTTTTGCTTTCGCTATTTGACATTTCGAAAGAAAAGAAAGATGGTGCGCTGGCCAATCAGGAATCACACATGGATGCCACCCTGCTTCACGATCTGACCGCCTGGCAGCGCCTGGGCGGAGCCGATACCGCAACCGAAATCGCCCAGCAGCCCGCGCTCTGGGAAACCCTTGCCCTGGATCTGCAACAGGCCGGCACGCGCCTGCAGGATTTCCTTGGGCAGCGCCTGTCCGATCCGCGCCAACGGGTGATCTTCACCGGCGCCGGCAGTTCCGGATTCATCGCCGAAATGGTGGCCGACACCATCAACGCGCAGTGGCCGGCCGAAGTGCGCGCCGTGCACACCACCAGCCTGCTCACCCACCCGGCGCTGTACCTGCAGCGCGATCGCCCGACCCTGCTGGTGTCGTTCGGCCGCAGCGGTTCCAGCCCGGAAAGCGTGGCCGCCGTCGACCGCGTGCGCGCCGACGTCGACGATGCCCGCTTCCTCGATATCACCTGCAATGCCGAAGGTGAGCTGGCTCGTCGTGGCACCGGTCGCGAGGACACCTGCACGCTGCTGATGCCGGCCGCCAGCTGCGACCGCGCCTTCGCCATGACCAGCAGCCTGAGCTGCATGCTGCTGACGGCACTGACCGTGTTCGACAGCGCACCGTGGGCCGAGCGCGTACAGCGCCTGCAGCAGGTTGCCGCACTCGCACGCCAGGGCCTGGGTAACTGGGATGCAGCGGTCGCTGCACTCGCGGCGCAGCCGTACAACCGCGTTATCTACCTCGCCAGTGGCCCGCTGGAAGCGCTGGCCCGCGAGGCCGCGTTGAAGGTATTGGAACTCACTGCTGGCCGCGTGCTGGCCCTGGCCAATACCCCGCTGGGTTTCCGCCACGGTCCCAAGTCCACGCTCAATGATGAAACGCTGGTAGTGGTACTGCGCAGCGCCGAACCGCTGTCGCGTCGCTACGAACAGGACCTGCTGGAAGAACTGCGCGGTGACGGCGTCGCCGGCAAGGTATTGTCGATCGGCCCGCATTCGGACCTGGGCATCCACGACGACTACACCTTGTCCGTGCCTGCCCTTCCAGACAGCTGGCTGGCGCCGGTATGGCTGCCGTTCGCCCAGCTGTACGCACTGCAGCGCTCGGCCGCACTCGGCCTGACGCCCGACAATCCGTTCCCGGACGGCACCGTCAACCGCGTGGTCAAGGGCGTCACCATCCACCATGGCTGATACCCGCGCCCCGGCCTGTTACGGCATCGACATTGGCGGTACCAAGATTGAACTGGTGGCCTGCGATGCCGCCCTGCAGGTCGCGTGGCGCAAACGCATCGCCACCCCACAAGGCGACTACAACGGTTTCCTGCAGGCAGTGGAAACGCTGGTTGCAGATGCCGATGCAGAACTCGGCCAACGCGCGCAGGCCATCGGCATCGCCTTGCCCGGCGTGCGCGAGCGTCGCAGTGGCCGCCAGCTCAGTGCCAACGTACCGGCACTGACCGGCCAATGCGTCAGCGCCGACCTGCAGGCGCGCCTGCAGCGGCCGCTGCACTTCGGCAACGACCTGCAGTGCTTTGCCTTGTCCGAAGCACACGGCGGTGCAGCTGACGGCTACGCCAGCATGTTCGGCGCCATCCTCGGCACTGGCGCCGGCGGCGGTTACTGCCTGCACGGCAAGCTGATCGGCGGCTTCAACGGCCTGGCCGGCGAATGGGGCCACTGGAGCGTGCCGGCCGATCTGCTGCAACGGCATGGTTTGCCGCTGCTCGATTGTGGCTGCGGCCTGCGCGGCTGCGTGGAGCGCTATGTCTCCGGCAGCGGCGTGGCCATGATCGAACGCCACCTCGGCGGCAATGCGGCCAACGCCAGCGAAGTCATCGCCCAGGCCGAAGCCGGCGACACTCGCGCCATGCAGGCGCTGGATATCCACCGCGACCTGCTCGGCCACAGTTTCGCCGCACTGATTCTCGCGCTGGACCCGCACGTCATCGTGCTCGGTGGCGGCCTGTCGCAGTACGCGCCTCTCTACCAGCAACTGCCCGCGGCCATCGCCGCACATCTGTTCAACGGCGTGGAAGTGCCGCCCATCGTGCCACCGCGCTTCGGCGATGCCGGCGGTGCCCGTGGTGCCGCCCTGCTCGCCTGCCAACCCGCTTACCTGATTCCCGGAGCTTGACCATGTCACCGCTGCAATCCCTGCTTGCCTCTCATCGCCAAGGCCACAATGTCGGCCTGTACAGCGTCTGCTGCAGCAACGAACAGGTGTTGCGCGCTGCAATGCATGTGGCCGCGCAGCACGGCACCGTGCTGCTGATCGAAGCCACCTCCAACCAGGTCGACCAGTTCGGCGGCTACACCGGCATGACCCCGTCGCAGTACCGCGCCTATGTGGAAGCGCTGGCCGATGAAGAAGGCTTCCCGCGCGCGCAGCTGATTCTGGGCGGCGACCATCTCGGCCCCAACGCCTGGCAGAAGCAGCCGGCCGCCGAAGCGATGGCCAATGCGCGCGTATTGATCGATGCCTACGTCGCCGCAGGCTTCCACAAGATCCATCTCGACTGCAGCATGTCCTGCGCCGACGACCCGACGCCGCTGCCCGACGCCACCGTCGCCGCACGCTCAGCCGAACTGGCAGTGATTGCCGAAGCCACCGCCAAGGCCAATGGCTTGCCGCCGCCGGTCTACGTGATCGGTACCGAAGTGCCGATCCCCGGTGGCGAAGCTTCGCTGGCGGGCGGCCTTGCGGTCACCACGCCGGCAGCTGCCGCGCAGACCCTGGCCATTCACCAGCAGGCCTTCGACACACCGGAACTGCGCGATGCCTGGCAGCGCGTGATTGCGATGGTGGTGCAGCCGGGCGTGGACTTCGACCACAGCAGCGTGCACGAGTACGACGCCGCCGCTGCCAGCGAGCTGGCGGATTTCCTCGAACAGCAACCGCGCATCGTGTTTGAAGCGCACTCGACTGACTACCAGCGCGAGTCCGGCCTGCATGCGCTGGTGCGCGACCACTTCGCCATCCTCAAGGTCGGCCCGGCCGCGACCTTCGCCTACCGCGAAGCCTTGTTCGCACTCGCCGCGATCGAAGCCGAACTGCTGCCTGCCGCGCAGTGCTCGAAGCTGCCGCAGGTGCTGGAGCAGGTAATGCTTGCCAAGCCGAAGAACTGGCAGGCGCATTACCACGGCGATGAAGCCACGCTGCGTCTGTTGCGCTCCTACGCCTTCAGTGACCGCTGCCGCTACTACTGGGGCGAGCCGGAGCTGCTGCAGGCCGTGCAGACCTTGTTCGCCAACCTCGAAAAGCACACCCCGCCGCTGGTGCTGCTCAGCCAATACCTGCCGGGCCAGTATGTGGCGGTGCGCGAAGGCCAACTGGCCGCCACGCCGGCCGCCCTGGTGCAACACCGCGTCGGCCAGTGCCTGGGCGAGTACTCGCGCGCCTGCAGCGCCAACCAGGCGGGTAGTCGCAAGCAAAGCGAAAGTTTGCGCGCCGCGAACCTTGCGAACGGTTAATCTCCGCTTTCAAACGCACAAGAGAGCTGACCATGCGCAATACCCGTCCCCGCCGACAGCAGATCCTGCAACGCCTGATCGACCAAGGCTCGGTGCAGGTTGCCGAACTGGTTGACCAGTTCGGCGTGTCGGCGGTGACCATCCGTACCGACCTCGGCCACTTCGAGGCGCAGGGCTTGGCCACGCGCACCCATGGCGGCGCAACCCTGGTACGGATGCCGCCGCAGGAACAGGACATCCACGAGAAAGATGCGCTGAACCTGTCGCTGAAGGAATCCATCGGCATGCGCGCCGCGCAGCTGGTGCAACCCGGCGACAACATCATCATCGACTCCGGCTCCACCACCATGACCCTGGCCCGGCATCTGCGCGATCACCGCGATGTCACGGTGATGACCAATGGTTTGAACATCGCCTGGGAGCTGGCCAACGCACCGGCGGTCAACGTACTGCTGACCGGCGGCCTGCTGCGCAAGCAGTCGTTGTCGCTGCAGGGCAGCCAGGCCGAAGCCAGCCTTAACTCCTATAGCTTCGACACCTTGTTCCTCGGTGTGGACGGCCTGGACCTGCAGTTCGGCCTGACCACCCATGACGAAGCCGAAGCCCGCCTCAATCACCGCATGGTCGAGCGCGCCCGCCGCATCGTGGTGCTGACCGACGCTTCGAAATTTGGCCGGGTCAGCCTGCACCGCATCGCCCGCCTCGACCAGATCCACGCCATCATCACCGATACCGGCATCGATGATGCCACCCGCGAGGGACTGCAGCGCCAGGGAATCGAAGTGATCACCGCCGAGCCACCGCTATGACCGCTACCCGCAGCCTGTACGGCCGCATCCTCACCCCCTTGGGCTGGCGCCGCGGCCACGTCCACTTCGACCAGCAGCTGCGCACGCTGGACGTGGAAGACCACGCGGGTGATGGCGGCGATCTGCCCATCATCCTGCCCGGTTTCATCGACCTGCATGTGCATGGCGCAGCAGGCGTGGATTTGATGCAGGGCGGCGATGTCGCCCGCCGCATCGCCCACACCCATGCCCGCTACGGCACCACCACCCTGCTCGGCACCACCATGACCGCCGAGTACGCGGAGATCGAGAACGCACTGCGCGGTGTAGCACAGGTGATGGCGACGCCCGATCCGGATGCCGCGCAGATCATCGGCGTGCATCTGGAAGGTCCCTTCATCAGTCCACAGCGTTTGGGCGCGCAGCCGCCGCGCACGCTGGAAGCAACGCTGGAGTCGGTGCAACACCTGCATGCATTGGCGCCGATCAAGGTGCTGACGATCGCGCCGGAGATCGGCCAGCACACCGCGCTCATTCCGGCCTTGGCAGCGATGGGCATCCGCGTGCAGATCGGCCACAGCGCTGGTAGCTACGACGATGCGGTCGCCGCCTTGCAGGCTGGCGCGGTCGGCTTCACCCATCTCTTCAACGGTATGACCGGCGTCGATCACTACAAGCCAGGCATCGCTGCGGCGGCATTGGCGCATGCCGAATACGCCGAACTGATTCCCGACCTGCAGCATGTGCATCGCGGCGCGATCCGCATGGCGGTGCGTGCGATCCCGCGCCTGTATGCCGTCACCGATGCCACCGCCGCCACCGGCATGCCCGATGGCGAGTACGCGCTGGGCGAACAGCGCGTGCACAAGTGCATGGGCTGCGTGCGGCTCTCCACCGGCTCGCTCGCCGGCAGCGCACTGACGATGGATCAGGCACTGCGCAATCTGGTCGATGTCGGCCTGGAACTTGCCGACGCCTCGCAACGTGTTTCCACCATCCAAGCCGACTACCTCGGCCTGGAAGACCGCGGCCGCATAGCCCCAGGCCTGCGCGCAGACATGGTGGTGCTGGACCCGCAATTGAAGTTGCAACAGGTGTGGGTCGGCGGCCAGCCAGTCGACCCAAGCTAACCCGCTCCATGTAGTGCCGAGCCATGCTCGGCATACCGCGCGGATGCGCGGCGCGATCCGGCAGCGCATAGACCGGAACGAAGTGCAGCCGAGCATGGCTCGGCACTACAAAATCTTGCCTCAGGAACGCGCCGATGACCGACACCACTTTTGCCGTGCCCGCCAGCGACGCCGCGCCGCGTTGGCCCGTGCGCTATCTCCTTTTCATCGCCGGTCTTGGCGGCCTGCTGTACGGCATCGACATCGGCATCATTGCTGGCGCCCTGCCCTATCTGGAAGCCACCGCCAGCCATGCCTGGCAACTGAGCAGCCAACAGATGGGCTTCGTGGTCGCGGCGGTATTGCTGGGCAGTGTGTTGTCATCGCTGTTCGCCGGCATGATCGCCGACCTGATCGGCCGCCGTGGCGCGATGATGCTCGCTGGCGTGCTGTTCACCGCCAGCATCCCGATCATGGCGCTGGCCTCGGGTTACACACCACTGTTGCTTGGACGTCTATTGCAGGGCATCAGCGGCGGTCTTATCGGCGTGGTGGTGCCCCTGTATCTGGCCGAAGTACTGGGACCGGAACGACGCGGTCGCGGCGCGGCGATGTTCCAGCTGCTGCTGACGGTTGGGCTGGTGCTGGCCGCCTTGATTGGCCTGTACCAGGCGCATTCGGTGGATGCAGCAACCGAGTCGGTGCGCAATCTGCCACTGGTGCAGCAGGCACAGCATCTGTTCGCAGTGAAGGACCAGGCGTGGCGCACGATCTTCTGGACCTGCCTGCTGCCGGGTGTGGTGTTCTGCATCGGGCTGTTCTGGCTCAACGAATCACCACGCTGGCTGGCACGTCGCGGTCGCATCGATGCCGCACGTCGCGGCTTGCAGGCCACACTGCCGCCATCGCAGGTGGAAGCCACGCTGGCACAGATCCAGAATCCGGTCATCGCGAAAGCCGAAGGCGAGCGCGACCGGCTTTTCAGCCGCCGCTACATGGTGCCGTTCGTGCTGGCCTGCCTGGTGCTGGCCTTCACCCAGGCCACCGGCATCAACTCGATCCTCGCTTACGCGGTCAACATCCTCAATCAAGCTGGTCTGCCGGGTGCCGCTGCGAATGGCGCGGATGTGGCGATCAAAC
This sequence comes from Stenotrophomonas sp. STEN038, assembly GCF_056759895.1. Lineage (NCBI taxonomy): Bacteria > Pseudomonadati > Pseudomonadota > Gammaproteobacteria > Lysobacterales > Lysobacteraceae > Stenotrophomonas > Stenotrophomonas sp. STEN038. The sequence continues at coordinate 133,138 of NZ_JBRRDW010000005.1, read as the reverse complement.
TGCTCAACGTGATCATGACGCTGGTGGCCTTGTTCCTTGTCGATCGCAAGGGTCGCAAGTTCCTGCTGATGATCGGCAGTGGCGGCATCTGTCTTGCCCTGTTGGCTGCAGCGATGCTGTTCTTCAAGGCAGAACAGGGCCGCGCCGATGTGCAACAGGTGTTGCAGCACGCGGTGCAGAGCGATGGCCTGCAGTTGCAGCTGGATGCGGCGCAATGGCATCAGCTGGCCGGCACCCGCAATCGCGATGGGCAACCCTCGCAGTTGACGGTGTCGTGGAGCTACGGCGGTTTCAGCGATGTGCGCTCAATGCGCAGCGACAATCCCAGCGATCAGCAGCTGCTTATCGAGCGCTCCAGCACCGTGCATGCCGACAGTGTGATTGGGCGTTTCTTCCGCAGCCTGCACCTGAATCCCTTCCCTGACCCGAGCGCGGCCGCCAATGCACCGCTGCGCATCGAGCAGGCATGGATCGGTGCGGTGCCGCCGGCTTCGCATGGCTGGGCGGTAGCGGCCTGCATCCTGGTATTCGTGGCGTTCTTCGCGGTGGGACCAGGTGTGTGTGTGTGGTTGGCCTTGTCGGAGTTGATGCCAAACCGCATCCGCTCGAACGGCATGAGCATCGCACTGCTGATCAACCAGTTCGTATCGACCACGATCGCAGCGGTGTTCCTGCCGACGGTGGGCCACTACGGCTACGCCAGCATGTTCCTGTTCTGGGCGGCGTGTACGTTTGCGTTCTTCCTGATTGCCGCGTTCTGGCTGCCGGAAACCAAGGGCAAGACGCTGGAGCAGATCGAGGCGCATTTCCGCTGAGGGCTGTAAGGCGGGAATCAAAAGCCCCCTCATCCGCCCTCCGGGCACCTTCTCCCGCAGGCGGGAGAAGGGACAGCTGGGCCTTTCTGCTATCGGATAGTTGACCGCGCAGAGCGCAAGCAATGCACCAGCCCCCAGCAATGCCAGCCTTCCCTTCTCCCGCCTGCGGGAGAAGGTGCCCGGAGGGCGGATGAGGGGCTTCTACGCTTCTACGCTTTTACGCCCCTGAGCTTTTACGCCCCTGAGCTTTTACGCCCCTGAGCTTTTACGCCCCTGAGCTTCTACGCCTCTGAGCTTCTACGCTTCTGAGCTTTCCCAGCTTCCAGCCCTCACTCCATCCAACCCCGCAAACGCAAACGGCCACCCGAAGGTGGCCGTTGCTGCAAACAGGCTGGGCCTGTCGACGGGAGTATCAGCCGGCAGCCTTGGCAGCCAGGCGAGCAGCCTTGGCCTGCTGGGCAGCAGCCAGATCTTCCTTGATGCGGGCAGCCTTGCCTTCCAGGCCACGCAGGTAGTACAGCTTACCGGCGCGAACCTTACCGCGACGCTTCACTTCGACCGAGTCGATGATGGCGCTGTGGGTCTGGAAAACGCGCTCGACGCCGTAGCCGTGCGAGATCTTGCGCACGGTGAAAGCGGAGTTCAGGCCAGCATTCTTGGTGCCGATGACGACGCCTTCGTATGCCTGCACGCGCTCACGGTTGCCTTCCTTGACCTTCACGTTCACCACGACGGTGTCGCCCTGGCTGAACTTCGGCAGTTCGCGGGTGATCTGGGCGGATTCGAATTCCGCGACGATGGACTTGTTCAGCTTGCTCATTGGGTTACACCGATTTGTTCGGGGTGGGCGTGTCGGTATCGACAGCTTAGGCTCATACAGTCGCCGGATTGCGCTGCACGTTATTGTTCTGGCTCCTCGCCAAGCCATTCAGCCGACGGGAACTCGTAATTCTAACTTACTGTTCGCCCTCGGCGCCAGTAGCTTGTTTGAACGAATCTGCAAGCGCCTGCCGGGCCTCGCCCAGCAGCTTGCGGTCGGCCTTGTTCAACCCGGCCTCGTCCAGCAGGTCCGGGCGGCGCACCGCGGTGCGCAGCAAGGATTGCTGGCGGCGCCAGGCGGCGATGGCAGCGTGGTTGCCGGAGCGCAGCACGTCCGGCACATCGCCCAGCGCGTGGCTGGCCGGATGGCTGAAGTGCGGGCAATCCAGCAGGCCGTCGCCTTCAAAACTATCCTGAACCGCCGATTCGGCGTCATTCAGAGCACCATCCTGCAGACGGGTGACGGCATCGATGATCACCGCCGCACCCAGCTCACCGCCGGACAGCACGTAATCGCCGATGGAGATTTCCTCGTCCACCTCGCCCGCCAGGAAGCGCTCGTCCACGCCTTCATAGCGACCACAAAGCAGGATCATCCGCGGCAAGGCCGCCAGCTCGCGCACCTTGGCCTGGTCCAGCGGTCGCCCCTGCGGGCTCAGGTAGATCACCGGTGCCGGCGTCGGATCTGCCTCACGCGCAGCAGCCAAAGCCGCTCGCAAAGGCTCGATCAGCATCACCATGCCCGGGCCGCCGCCAAACGGACGGTCGTCCACCCGCCGGTAATTGCCCTCGGCATAGTCGCGCGGGTTCCAGCCATGCAGTTCCAGCAGGCCCCGCTCCTGTGCACGACCGACCACGCCCAGCGCGGCCGATTGAGCGAGAAATTCAGGGAACAGGCTGATGACGTCTACACGCACAGGCTTTAGAACTCCGGGTCCCAGTCGACCACGATCAGGTTGGCTTCGAAATCCACGGATTTGACGAAGTCGCCCATCACGAACGGAATCATCCGCTCACGGTCGCCGCGGGTTACCAGTACGTCGTTGGAGCCGGTACTGAACAGGTGCGAGGCAATACCCAGTTTGACGCCTTCGACGGTCTGCACGTCCAGGCCTTCCAGATCGACCCAGTAATACTCATCCGCGCTCGGCGGCGGCAAGGCACTGCGGGCGATGTAGATCTCGGTCCCGATCATGGACTCGGCCACGTCGCGGTCGGTCACGCCCGGGAAGGTCGCCACCAGTGTCTTGCCCGAATCACGGCCACGCACGCCGGTCAGCTCGGACTCCTGCCCCGCAGGGGTACGCAGAATCCAAGGCTGGTATTTGAAAATGGCCGAACGTGGCTCGGTCCAGGACTCAAGCTTCAGTTCGCCGCGCACACCAAAAACGCCGGCAATCCTGCCCAGCAGGATCCGGCGCTCGATATCTTTCTTCATATAGCAGTCGGGCCGCGCTTGCGCGCGACCCGCCAGGATCAGGCCGCAGCGGCCTGGGACTTGGACGCTTCCTTGTACAGGTTGCGAACCTTGTCGGTCATCTGGGCGCCGTTGGCGATCCACTTGTCGCAAGCAGCGATATCCAGCACAACGCGCTGCTCGCCACCCTGTGCAACCGGGTTGTAGTAACCGACGCGCTCGATGTTGCGGCCGTCGCGGGCGCTACGGACGTCGGAAACGATGATGTGGTAGAACGGACGCTTCTTGGCGCCGCCGCGGGTCAGTCGAATCTTGACCATGGTGGTGTTTTCCTATGTTGCCCAGTCGCCAGGATGGCGCGGTAAGCCGGCGATTATAGCGACCACCCCGCCCCATTCCAAGCCCAGCCCTGATCGGGAACCTGAACCAGCTCCGGCGCCCATCTTCCGCCAGCTGCCGGTGCCAGCCTCGCAGCCAGTCCGATGGCGATCCTCGATTCTTCAGTGTGGCAGCAGTGCCGCCGCCAAGCCGCCTCTTCTGTTTCGTTCAGCGCTCCGGGCATATGATTCACATATGAATCATATATTGAATACCGGGAGCGACCGATGGGCATCGTGAACATCGACGACGAACTGCACGACAACCTGCGCAGGGCCAGCACCGTGTCTGGCCGCTCGATCAACGCCCAGGCCGGGTTCTGGATCAGGATCGGCATGCTCTGCGAACTGAACCCGCAGCTGAGTTTCCAGGAGCTGGTCGCCCGCGAACTAGCGGCAGCCGGGGTAAGCCCTGCGGGCATACGGGTGGCGGAAGCATGATCAAGCAGCCGCATGAACTGGCATTGATGGCCGAATCCGGGCGCCTGCTGGCGTCGGTGTTCGAAGCATTGAACAAGCTTCCACTGGAAGGCTTGAGCACACTGCAGGTAAACGACTGGGTCGAGCGCTTCATCGTCGACCGTTTGCAGGCGCGCCCCGCCAGCAAAGGCCAATATGGCTTCGCTTATGTGCTCAACAGCTCCATCGACACCGTTGTCTGCCACGGCGTGCCGTCATCGAAAGACATCCTCCGCAATGGCAGCATCGTCAATCTGGACATCACCCTGGAGAAAAACGGCTACATCGCCGATTCCAGCCGCATGTTCCTGATCGGCGAGGTAAGCCATCAAGCCAAACGCCTGGTGCGCGTCACCAACGAAGCCATGTGGAAGGGAATCGCCACGGTGCGCCCTGGCGCGACCCTGGGTGACATCGGCTTTGCGATCAACCGCCACGCCAAGGACGCCGGCTATTCGGTGGTGAAGGAATACTGCGGCCACGGTATTGGTCGCGAAATGCACGAAGAGCCGCAGGTGCTGCATTACGGGCATCGTGGCGCCGGGCTGGAACTGCAGGCCGGCATGACCTTTACCATCGAGCCGATGATCAACCAGGGCCGTGCAGCGATCGACAACCACGACGATGGCTGGACCGTGACCACACGCGATGGAAAGCTATCGGCGCAGTGCGAGCATACCGTCGAAGTGACAGACACCGGCGTACGCGTACTGACCCTGCGCGATGAGGAACGGGCCATCGCGCAGAAGCTGCTCGGCGCGCTCGCGTAGGACAGGCTTTTGTGGGAGCGGCGTCAGCCGCGAAGCTGGCATCGCTGGGGCGCGGGCGATATCCGCCCACTGATGTTCTATCTGCTTCGCGGCTGACGCCGCTCCCACAAACAAAGAAGGACAGGCTGCTCGTCGTCAATGTGATCAGCCAAAAAGAAGGCCCGGCATTGCCGGGCCTTCTTCATTCACAGATCGCGATCAAACAACTGCAATCACCAGATCACAACCCGCTTGTCGTCGGCCCGCACCATCGCATCGCCGGCCTTGCACTGGAACGCAGCCGCATACGACGGCATGTTCGACGGTGCACCGTTGGCACGGAAGTTGGCCGGTGCGTGCGGATCGGTGTTCAGGCGTACGCGCAGCTCGCCATCGGTGAAGTTGCGGCGCCACACGGTGGCCCAGTTCATGAAGAAGCGCTGATCCTGGGTATAGCCATCAACCGGCACATTGACCTTCTCGTCTTCCTTCAGCGCCATCTGCAGCGCGTCATAGGCAACGGTCAGGCCGCCGAGATCACCAATGTTCTCGCCCAGGGTCAGCTTGCCCTTGACGTTCACGCCCGGCAGCGACTCGTAGCCGTCGAACTGCGCGACCAGCTGGTCGGTGCGACCGGTGAAGGCAGTGCGATCAGCATCGGTCCACCAGTTGTCGAAGTTGCCGTTGGCGGCGAACTGGCTGCCCGAGTCGTCGTAGCCGTGCATCATTTCGTGGCCGATGACCGCGCCGATGCCACCGTAGTTCAGCGCCGGATCAGCCTTGGCGTCGAAGAACGGCGGCTGCAGGATGGCGGCCGGGAACACGATCTCGTTCTTGGTCGCGTTGTAATAGGCGTTGACGGTCTGCGGGGTCATGCCCCACTCGGTCTTGTCCACCGGCTTGCCGATCTTGCCCAGCATGTAGCGGTAGTTGAACGCCTGCGCAGCCTGCATATTGCCCAGGTAGCTGTCGCCATTGGTGGTCAGGCCGGAGAAATCACGCCACTTGTCCGGGTAACCAATCTTCGGAGTGAAGCTGGCCCACTTTTCCAGCGCCTTTTTCTTGGTGTCTTCGCCCATCCACGGCAGGCCTTCCAGACGCGCCTTCAGCGCGACCGACAGGTTCTCCACCAGGTGTTGCATGGCCACCTTGGATTCGGCCGGGAACACCGCGTCCACGTACAGCTGGCCCAGGGCCTCGCCCATCGAGCCATTCACCGAATCCAGCACGCGCTTCCAGCGCGGCTGCATTTCCTGCTGGCCACGCAGGGTCTTGCTGAAGAAGTCGAAGTTGGCCTGCTCGAAGTTCTTGCTCAGGTACGGCGCGGCGTTGTCCACGGTGTGGAAGCGCAGGTAGGCCTGCCAGGTGGCGGCCGGAACGTCGCCCAGCATCTTGTCCAGTTCGCCGAAGAAGCCCGGCTGGGCCAGCGAGAACTTGTCCTTGGCCGGGATCTGCAGCGTGTCGAACAGCGCGGTCCAGCTGAAATTCGGAGTCTGCTTGTCGGCGTCGGCGGCACTGACCGGGTTGTAGCGCTTGGCCGGGTCACGCAGCTCGATGCGCGACAGCGAGGCCTTGGCCAGGCGGGTTTCGAAATCCATCACCGCCTTGGCCTGCTCCTTGGCCTGCGCGGCATCGACGCCGGACAGGGTCAGCAGCTGCTCGATGTAGGCCACATAGGCCTCGCGGATCTTGGCCTGCGACTCGTCGAAGTAGTAACCCTTCTCCGGCAAGCCCAGGCCGCTCTGGCCCACATAGGCGATGACGTTGGCCGAATCCTTGAAGTCCGGGCTGGCGTACAGCGAGAACAGGAAGCCATTGCCCTGCGCATAGGCATCACGCAGGTAACCGGTGATGGCGGCGGTGTCGTTCAGCGCAGCGATCTTGTCCAGTTCCGGCTGCAGCGGCTTGATGCCGGCGGCCTCGATGGCAGCCTCGTCCGAACCGGTCTTCCAGATGTCGCCGATCTTGGCTTCGTTGGAACCGGCGGCAGCCTTGCCAGCGGCAGCCTGCTGCACCAGCGCGTGCTGCACTTCCAGCGAGCGCTCGCGCAGGATCTCGAAGCTGCCCCAGGTGGTCTGGTCGCCCGGCACCGGGTTGGCCTTGAGCCACTTGCTGTTGACGAAGCCGTTGAGGTCGGCGCAGGCCTGCACGGCCGGATCCAGGTCGGCGGCGTTGAGCGAGATCAGCGGGGTCTTGAGCTGCGACTGGTCGAACGCAGCCTTGGCTTCGGCAGCCGGCGCGGCGGGCGCGGTATCGGTCTTGCCACAGGCGGCGAGCGAAGCGGCGATTGCAACCGTCAGGGACAACGGGACGAGCTTGGAAAACGACATGGACATCTCCGGCCAAACAGGGAAAGGCCGCACAGGTGGCGCGGCACAACCTTGGAGGGTAAAGGATCAGCCCGTACCGCGGGACCCGCCGAAGGTCACGTCCTCCTCCCCTCGCACCGACGATACGGGCGGACGCCTGTGCTGCAACGGCGGCAGCGCACAGGTCAATCCAGCCAGCGCACCGCCGGTGGGCGCCTGGCACTCCGCACAAACCAACCCTGTGCGACACTGCCGCGACGCGGACAAGAGCGTCCACCCCTCGGGAATCGCCCATGCTTTGGCTACGCGCAGCAGTGTTCTGTTTTGCCGCGATCTGCTGCCATGTCGCCCACGCACAGGCAGGTTCGGCGCCCGCTCCAGCCACAACGCCCACCGCTGAGCAGCCGAATCCAAACATCCCGGAACCCATCGACAGCGCACTGATCGTGATCCGTGCCGATACCGACGAGCGTCTTGCCATCTCCGCGATCGAGCGCGCCGGCCAGCCCGATCCCACCGCCGCGCTGGGCCCAGGGCTGGAAGCGATCACCCGTTCAGTGGACCAACGCAGGCAAGCCCTGTCGCCCACGCAACTGCGCAGGGTCCCGATCATTCGCCTGGAGAGCCTTGACCGACACTGGCAGTTCGACGGCAAGCGCTTTGCGCGCTGGCGTGATGCCCTGCAGACCGCTACCGAGCCGTATGCCGCGGACGCCGCAGAGCTGGCACGTCGCCGTGCCAGTTGGCAGCTCACCCGGGAACATCCAAGCGATATCCCACCGGTGCTATTGAGCCGTATCGATGCCCTGATCACGCTGCTCACCCGAGCCGAACAGGCGCTTGCAGTACCGCTTTCCCGGCAACTGGAACTGAGCGCCCGTGCCAATGCCCTGGAGACCCGGCTGCAATCCGGCCACGCCGCCGTCACCGATGCCATTACCTACCTTGACCACCAATTGCTGCAGATAGATTCGCCACCGCTATGGCAGGCTGATGCGAGCTCTCCTGATCAGCCCGCAGCCAGCGACGCTCTCACTTCCGGCCTGCAGATCGAACTCGAATTCAGCCGCGCCTATGTGGGTGAGCATCGGCGCACGCAGTTCCTGTTCCACGGGATCCAGATACTACTGATCCCGCTATTGCTATGGGGCTGGCACTACCGTCGGCGGGCGCCCGCCAACAGCAATATCGAAGCTGCCACACAACGCGTACTGGCCCGACCGGTATCCACCTGGCTGCTGTTGTCTACCATGGTAATGCTCGCCATCGAACCCGACGCACCCTTGCTGACCTTGCAGATCGGCATGCTCTTCGCGCTGGTTCCCGTGCAGCGACTGCTGCCGCCGGGCAGCCGGCGATTGCTGGGTTACTGGCCCTTGGTCGCATCATTGCTGTACCTGCTTGGGGGCCTCGGTATCTTCTTCCTGTCCAGCAATGTCGCATTCCGCTACTACACACTGGCGCTGACCATCGTTGCCATGCTGCTGACCGGACTGGTGCAATGGCAGGCCTACCGCAGCGGCCACGCCGGTACTACCGGGCGCACGGGGCAGGCCTTGCGCATGGCGGCATGGGCCGCACAGGGTTTGTTCGCCGTGTCTCTTGCAGCCAACGTTGTCGGCAACCTCACGCTGGCGGAGATGCTGACCAGCGCGATCATCGACAGCGCCTACTTTGGCCTGCTGCTCTACGTCGGCATCGCCGTGCTGTTGAGCCTGCTGCACCTGCTGCTGAGCCGGCCCAGCTTGGCACGCTACCGGCTTACCCGTGATCATGCGCCGCCGTTGTTGGCGCTGCTTGGCCGCCTGGGCATATTCGCCGCGGTCGTCGGCTGGGTGGTCTATGCGATGGACAGCTTCCGCATCCTGCGGCCGATCTATGCCTTGCTGAGCAGGCTGCTCTCGCATGAGTTCTCCATTGGTGAATTCAGCCTGTCGCTCGGCCACGTACTGGCCTTCATCGCGGCAATCACCATTGCCTTCTGGGCCGCGCGGATAACCCGCTTGCTGCTACAGGATGTGCTCCAGCACGGCGCCAACATGTCGCGCTGCATCGGCAACAGCATCGCCTCGCTTGCCTCGTATGCGGTACTGATGCTCGGCGTGATCATCGCGCTGTCCGCCGCAGGCTTCAAAGGCAGCCAGCTGGCGCTGCTGTTCGGCGCACTCGGCGTCGGCATTGGTTTTGGGCTACAGAACGTGGTCAACAACTTCGTTTCCGGCCTGATCCTCATGTTCGAGCGGCCGATCCAACCCGGCGACGTGGTGGAGGTCGGCACCATCAACGGCCGCGTGCGTGACATCGGCATGCGCTCCACCCGCATCAAAACCTTCGATGGCGCCGACGTGGTGGTCCCCAACGGCACCCTGCTGTCCGAGCCGCTGGTCAACTGGACCCTGCTCGACCGCAACCGGCGCATTGAAGTGAATGTCGGCGTTGCCTATGGCAGTGACCCACAGCAGGTTCTGGCACTGCTTTCCAATTGCGCCAGGCAAACCACCGGCATCGCCAGCGAACCGGCCATCGCCGCGCTGTTCGTTGGTTTCGGCGCCAGCTCGCTCGACTTCAGTGTTCGCGCCTGGACCCGCGACTACGACAACTGGCTCAATATACGCAGTGAGCTCATCACCCGCATCCACACAGCATTGCAGGACGCCGGGATCGAAATCCCCTATCCGCAGCAGGATGTGCATGTGCGTAGCTTGCCGACGACAGCGACGGGGCCATCAACCGAACCACCCCCAGCGACTGCTTGAAGATGGCGATGACCAGAAGTGTCAACGCTGGCCCTGGCTGTCCGACAAAGCGGCCTTGCTCAGCGAACCCGCAACATCGAACCAATCACCGCGACAACCGCAAGCGCTGCCGCGGCCATCAGGAATGCGGTCGGCAACGACCACTGCTGGGCAATGAAGCCAATCGCCGCCGGCCCCAGCAGCACGCCGGCATAACCCATGGTGGTGACGGCGGGAATGGCGACAGTCTCCGGCATGCGGGTCTGGCGCCCGGCAAGGCTGAACATCACCGGCACGATATTGGCGCAGCCAATGCCGACCAACGAGTAACCCAGCAGCGCTACACCGAAGCTTGGCACGAGAGTCGCCAACACGAAGCCTGCACATGCGAGCAGACCACCCAGCAGCACCGCCAAGCTCGGCCCGAGCTGGTTCACCAGCCGGTCGCCGAACAGGCGCGTGGCAGTCATGGCGATGTTGAAGGCGACAAAGCCCCAGCCGGCATGGGCCAGCTCAACGCCGCGCACGTCATGCAGGAACACCGCGCTCCAATCCAGCATCGAGCCTTCTGCGAGAAAGCTGATGAAGCACACCGCACCAATCACGATCACCACGCCACGCGGCAGGGCGAAACTGCTTTCGCCCTGCTCTGCGCGTTCACTGCGCCACCAGCGCGATGACAATGCAGTGATCGCGACAACACCTGCGGCCACCACCAATGTGGACAACAAGGCGCCGCCACCAATCGACAGCAGCAACGTCACCAAGGCCGCGCCAGACAGCGCACCAATGCTGTAGAAGGCATGGAAGCCCGACATCATCGCGCGGCCGGATTCGCGTTCGACCACCACCGCCTGCATGTTCATCACGCAGTCCATGGCACCAATGCCAGCACCGAACACAAGCAACACGGCACCGATGGTCAGCGGCGTGGATGCAAGCGCCAGCAGGGGCAGCATCAATACCATCATCAATACGGTTACCAGCATCACCGTCCGGCAACCATGACGCGCGGCCAGCATGCCGGCCAGCGGCATGGACAGCAGCGAGCCCAAGCCCAGGCATAGCAGCAGCACGCCCAGCAATGCGTCATCAAGACCAGCGCGGGCCTTGGCGAACGGCACCAGCGGCGCCCAGCACGCAATCGCAAAGCCGGGAACGAAGAAGGCTGCGCGCGTGGCAATCTGCTGGCTGCGCTGTAGAAGGAGTGGATTGCTCACGTGTTGTTCCTGGATGTTCATCTACTGCTGCTGTGCGTGTCCGATCAAGGCGCCGGGTCAGGCTTTCGCCACGGGAATTTTCTGCAGACGCTGTGCAACCGGCGCGAACCGCTCCAGCATTTCCGGCGCAACGCGCTCACTGAGCAGCAACTGATCCACCTGTTCGATACCCGCAATGCGGAAGCTGCCGCGTGCGCCTATTTTTTCGCTGCTGGCAACGATCAGCGTCATGTCGCAGGCGCGCAGCATTGCCTGCTTGAACGCGCACTCTTCGGCATTGATGCCCCAAATACCCGTTTCCGGGTCGACCGCGCAGACGCCGGGAATGCAGACATCGGCCTGCAATTGGCTGAGCTGCTGCAAGGCGATGGAACCGATGGCACCACCACTGCGCGGATCAATGCGGCCACCGATCATCACCACTTCGGCTGCCTGCGCACCAGCCAGTGCGTCGGCGACCGCTGGCGAGTTGGTGACCACCGTCAACGCCGTGCCACGCAGCGCGCGAGCGATCTCGACATTGGTGGAACCAGCGTCCATCAGCACCACCTGCCCAGGCAGCAACAAGGAGGCCGCGTGGGTCGCCAAGGCGCTGCGCTCAGGGTCCTGCCGCTCTACCCGCTCCGGCAATGCGTCGAATTGTGGCGTAGGCAGCAGCGCGCCGCCGTAGACCCGCCGGCAGAGTCCTTTGGATGCCATCTCGCGCAGATCGCGACGGATGGAATCCTCGGAGACGGCGAACGCAGCCGCCAGATCATTGGCAACCACGCGACCGTGCTTGCGGAGCTGTTCGAGGATGCGCTGCTGGCGCTCCTGCGGGAGTGCATCGGGGTCCGAGGCGGTCATGTGATGGTTTTCTGTGTTGATGGGAATCTGGCTCGGCATCGAGGTCATCGATAGTCGCCACTCCAGGAGAACCGACGCTTGATTGCCAAATCATGCATCAACACAGAAAATCGTGCAACTTCATGTAGACCAGTGCATAAACAAGCAACCATCTACCGCGCGCCTGCGCCCGCTGTGGCATTGACGCCTCAATCCGGGATGAGGTCACGGCCGGGTGGCAATCAGTTGATCCTGGGGCGCTACAGCAAAAGATTTACCCTTCCCCAACCCTCCCCTTCGCGTTGCGAAAGGGACGGGGCAGAAGCCACGGCAAGTTACGGCGTGCTTGCTTCAACCACACCCGCCGCACGCACCAACTGCTCGGCTTCAGCCGCGCCCTTGCGCTCGCTGTAACGGCTGACCAGATAGTCGCTGCGTCCGCGCACCATCAACGTGAACTTCACCAGCTCTTCCATCACATCGACCACGCGGTCGTAGTACGGCGAAGGCCGCATGCGCCCTTGCTCATCAAACTCTTGCCAGGCCTTGGCTACCGAGGACTGGTTTGGAATGGTGACCATGCGCATCCAGCGGCCCAGCACCCGCAAGCTATTGACCACGTTGAACGACTGCGAACCCCCGCAGACCTGCATCACTGCCAGGGTTCTTCCCTGCGTTGGGCGCACACTGCCATCCTCCAACGGCAACCAGTCAATCTGGTTCTTGAACACCCCTGTCAGCGTGCCGTGCCGCTCCGGCGATACCCATACCTGCCCTTCCGACCACAGCGACAACGCGCGCAGCTCCTGCACTTTCGGGTGTTCCTTGCCGCAACTGTCAAGCAGGGGCAGATCGTTGGGATCGAACAGCCGGGTTTCTGCACCCAATTGCTGCAGCACGCGCTCGGCCTCCAACGCCAGCTTGCGGCTGAACGATTGCGGCCGAAGTGAGCCATACAACAACAGAATGCGCGGCCTATGGCTGCCCGATTCGGCCCCCAGAAATTCAGCACGGGGCTCGGGCAGCAATTCCAAGTCGATATTGGGTAGGGGGTTGGGTGTTGCTTGATTGGCGATATTCATTCGACTATTCTAGAAACATGGAAATGAATCAGGCAATAGTCGCCCTCACCGCACTCGGCCACGCCACCCGCCTGGCCGCCTTCCGCCTGCTGGTCGAAGCCGGCCCGCCGGGGCGCATGGCCGGCGAAATCGCCCAAGCCCTCGCCGTGCCCAATGCGACGCTCTCCTTCCACCTCAAGGAACTGGTGTACGCCGGGCTGGTACAGAGCGAGAGCGTCGGCCGCAATGTCTGTTATCGGGCCAACTACCCGACCATGAATGCATTGATGGCTTACCTCAGCCACAACTGCTGTGCCGGCGCATCAGACGTCAGCTGTGAAGTCACACCGGGCCAGCACTGCTGCTGAGCAACCGCCGAAATCACCTCGAAACCGAGACGCACCGATGACCTGCAACGTTCTCTTCCTGTGCACCGGCAACAGTGCACGCAGCGTGCTTGCCGAAGCCACGCTGCGCGCATGGGGCGGCGGTCGCTTCGCGGCCTTCAGCGCCGGCAGCCAGCCCACCGGCGCAGTCAATCCCTTTGCACTTGCCCAATTACAGTCCGAAGGCATCGCCAACGCCGGCCTGCGCAGCAAGTCCTGGGATGAATTCACCAACGACGATGCAGCGCGCATGGACCTGGTCATTACGGTCTGCGATTCGGCTGCAGCCGAAACCTGCCCGGTGGTGTTTGGTGATTTTGTCCGCGCGCACTGGGGCCTGCCAGATCCAGCAGCGGTAGAAGGCAGCGATGAGGCCAAACGTGCGGCGTTCGCGCAGGCGCAGCGCGTCGTCAAGGCGCGCGTGCTGGCACTGCTCGCGCTGCCCGCTGCGGTGTGGGATGACCGTCAACAACTTCAATCCGCGCTCAACGGCATAGGCCTTGTGCAACCCGATGAGGGGCCTGCTCCGTGATTGAGCAGGCGCCGCGCATGGGCCTTTTCGAACGCTACCTGACCTTATGGGTGGCGTTGTGCATCGTCGTGGGAACCGCACTTGGGCACCAGTTTTCGGATGCGTTCTCTCACCTCGGCGGCTTGGAGATAGCCAAGGTCAATCTGCCTGTGGCCATACTAATCTGGCTGATGATCATCCCGATGTTGCTGAAGGTGGACTTCGGCGCGATGCGTCAGGTTGGCCAGCATTGGCGTGGTATCGGCGTGACCTTGTTCATCAACTGGGCGGTGAAGCCATTCTCGATGGCGGCGCTTGGTGGCCTGTTCCTGCGCCACGTATTTGCCGAATGGCTGCCTGCCGACCAGATTGATTCGTATACGGCCGGCCTGATCCTGCTGGCAGCGGCGCCGTGCACGGCAATGGTGTTTGTATGGAGCAACCTATGCCGAGGCGATGCCAACTTCACCCTGAGCCAGGTCGCCTTGAACGACGCGATCATGGTGCTGGCGTTTGCTCCATTGGTGGCCTTGTTGCTAGGCATCTCGGCGATCAGCGTGCCCTGGGCCACGCTGTTGCTCTCGGTGACGCTGTACATCCTGCTGCCGGTGGTGCTTGCGGTGCTGCTGCGGCGCTGGCTGCTGCGTAGTGGCGGGCAAGCACGTCTGAATCATGTATTGGAACGGCTTGGGCCGCTGTCGTTGACGGCATTGCTGGCAACGCTGGTGCTGCTGTTTGGTTTCCAGGGCCGGCAGATCATTGAACAGCCGCTGGTCATCGCCATCCTCGCCGTCCCGATCCTGCTGCAGGTCTATTTCAACTCCGGCTTGGCGTACCTGCTCAATCGCAGACTAGGTGTGACCCATTGCGTTGCCGGTCCGTCCGCGTTGATCGGCGCAAGCAACTTCTTCGAGCTGGCCGTGGCCACTGCGGTCAGCCTGTTCGGTGTGCACTCCGGCGCGGCGTTGGCGACGGTGGTTGGCGTACTTATCGAAGTGCCGGTGATGTTGTCGGTGGTGTACCTCGTCAACCGCAGCCGCCACTGGTACGAAGCCAAGCCCAGATAGACATCCGAGCGTGCATCACTTCAAACGCAACGCCCGGCCAGCGCCGGGCGTTGTGCATTTGCCTGGCGCCTTAACGTACGCGCGGGTTTGGCAGGAATGCTGCGACGATGCCCAGCAATGGCAGGAACGAGATCACCTTGTAGACCCAGATGATGCTGGTGTGGTCGGCGAGCACGCCCAGCACTGCTGCACCGAGCCCGCCCATGCCGAAGGCGAAGCCGAAGAACAGGCCGGAAACCGTGCCGATACGGTTCGGCATCAGCTCCTGTGCATAAACCAGGATCGCCGAGAACGCGGAGGACAACACGAAGCCGATGACCATCGTCAGGATCATGGTCCATTGCAGGTCGGCATACGGCAGCATCAGCGCGAACGGTGCCACGCCCAGGATCGACGCCCAGATCACCGGCTTGCGACCAATGCGGTCACCGAGCGGGCCACCGAGCAAGGTGCCGGCCGCCGATGCGGCAAGGAAACCGAACAGATGCAGCTGCGCGCTCTGCACCGAGACATGGAACTTCTGGATCAGATAGAACGTGTAATAGCTGCTCAAGCCGGCGATATAGAAGTACTTGCTGAAGATCAGTACCAGCAGGATGCCGATCACCCAGGCCACGGTCTTCGGCGGCAACAGGTTGGCCGGCTTCGCCGCCGCCTTCGGCTGTGCAGCCACAGCCACCAGGTGCTGCTGGTACCAGCGGCTCACGTAGGTCAGCAGGCCGATGCCCAACAGCGCGGCACAGGCAAACCAGGCCACACTGCGCTGGCCATTCGGCACGATCACCGCCGCCGCCAGCAATGGACCCACCGCCGTACCGGCGTTGCCGCCCAACTGGAACACCGATTGCGACAGGCCATGACGGCCACCGGAAGCCAGCCGCGCGATGCGCGAGGATTCCGGGTGGAATATGGCCGAACCGATACCGACCAGCATTGCTGCCACCAATACCGTCACGAAGTTGGGCGCGAAGGCCAACAGCAACAGGCCACACAAGGTGGACACCATACCCATCGGCAGCGAATACGGCGCCGGACGTTTGTCGGTGCGCAAACCAATCAGCGGCTGGAACAACGAGGCAGTGAGCTGATAGGTCAGCGTGATCAAACCGACCTGGGCGAAGCTCAGATGGAACTGCCCCTTGAAGATCGGATACAACGCCAGGATCAGCGACTGCATCATGTCGTTGACCAGATGCGAACTGCTGATCGCAGCAAGCACACCTACCGCTACTGGACGACGTTGTGAGGTAGGCGCTGCAACCGTTGAAGCGGGAGAAGACATGGCATGACCGCGAAGTGGGGGCGGACGCGCATGGTAGAGTCGCGATCCACGTCCATCCCGCGCGATATGGTCATGCATCCTTTCGAAAAGGACATTCCACCTGTCCGAAAAGGCCGCCGCCAACCACTCCCGGTCGGCCCGGAGACCGTGGTGTACTGCAAGGCCCGGGACTACCCCGCCACTACCTTGATTCCACTGCACCACCATCCGGATCGGCACCAACTGGTCTATGCGGAAACCGGGGTACTGGTGGTCAATGCCGGTATGGGCCGCTGGGTGGTGCCCAGCACGCGCGCGATCTGGATGCCCGCCGGCATCGGCCATCAGGTGCACTGCATCGGGCTGGTCCAGATGCGCAGCCTGTACATCACCCCAGAGGCGATGCCTGACGCACCACAGACGCCGTCGGCAGTGTCCATCACCCCGCTGCTGGCGTCGCTGATCCACGCCGCGGTCAAGATACCGGCGCGCTATGCCGAGAACTCGCGTGATGGCCGCCTGATGCGGCTGATCCTGGATGAAGTGCAGACCCTGCCGGTATTGCCGCTGCACCTGCCCGAGCCGCGCGACCCGCGCCTGCGGCAGATCGGCCGGCAACTACAGCAACATCCGGAAGATGCCTCGACCCTGCAGGATTGGGCGACCCGGCTGCAGGTCGATGTCAAAACCATCCAGCGCCTGTGTGCCCGCGAACTCGGCATGACCTTCGGTCAATGGCGCCAGCAGGCGCGCCTGCTGCGTGCCTTGGAACGGCTGGCCGTCGGCGAGAAGGTCATCGATGTGGCCTTGGCGCTGGGCTATGAGAGCCCCAGCGCATTCGCCACCATGTTCAAGCGCCGCTTTGGTTTGACGCCTAGCCAGTTCTTCCGCTGAGGCATGAACCCGCGGCGGCGTGCAGCAGGTCAGCGTTCGTCGCGACGCCGCGGCCTCAACCAGCCGTCGCCGTTGCCGCCTCATCGATCAAGGCAGCTACGTCCGCCGGATGCGAAGCCAGCGAGGCGTGCCCGGCCTCCAGCGTGATCACCTTGCGCGCGTTGAGGCGGGCGGACATGGCCTGCTGGTTCTCCGGCGCGATCATCCGGTCCAGGCTGGAAATCTGGTACCAGCTAGGTTTATGCCGCCACGCAGGATCGCTGATGTTGTCACCAAAGGTGCCAGCCAGCGGCGCCTTCTGGGTAACGCCCATGACGAAGCCTTCTTCCTCGGGCAGGTCCTGGCAGAAGCTTTCGTGGAACTTGTCGGGCTTGAGCCACAGGTAGCCATCGCTGTCCGGCGCCAGGTTGGGCGCCGCGGCGGGCAGATGCTGCTGAGTGATGCCACCCGCGCTTTCGCCTGCATCAGGGGCAAACGCGGCGATGAATACCAGTGCTTTCACATTGGGCAGGTTGCCGGCCTGGCTGATCACCGCGCCGCCATACGAATGCCCCACGAGCACCACGGGGCCGCCAACTTGCGCCACCATCTTGCGGGTGCGCTCGGCATCATCGGCCAAGGACATCAGCGGGTTCTCCACCGCCCGTATGTCCTGGTAACCCAGCCGCCGCAGCTCGAGTATCACCCGCGCCCAATGCGCCGCCCCGCCCCAGAAACCATGTACCAGAACCACTGCCGGCTTGCCCATGATGTGCGCTCCCACTGGTTGGAATAGTCGATGACGGAAAGGCGGCGGCAGCCGCTGCCTCAAGCTCACACTCGCTTGCCAAGCGCCATTCTGCGACCGGCCCGTAAATTGGCCGTGAGGGTTTCATTGCGGCAAGCTGCGGTTGTTTGCTGGCACCCCGCGCCCCGCCCAGAGCGAAGATGCCAGTCACCGCAGACGCCAGCTCAGGAACTGCTGGCGGTGCTGTCGCCAATCCGCTGCACGGCTATCCGAAGGGTGTAACCGGGGTGCCATGGCGCTACCCGCTGCATTCGCTTGCACTCCCTCTCGCCTGGTGACAAACACATCGTTGCAGCACGGAGAACTCTGGCGGCGCGCATGCGCACACCTGTATTCGTTATTCTGGCGGACTGCTCACCCGGGCCAGACCTGCGCGAGCGCTGTATTTGTAGAACTACTTACTTCATTGGATGAAAAATGGCTGCAAACGTAAAACTTGATGCTTTGAGCGAAATTGCCGGTTTCATCGGCGCTGCATTGGTGGACAGCGATAGCGGCATGACGCTGGGCACTCTCGGTGGCGGTGCCATCAACATGGAAGTTGCCGCCGCAGGCAACGCCGACGTCGTGCGCGCCAAGCGCCGCGTGGCGAATTCGCTGGGCCTGAACGATGTGGTGGAAGACATCCTGCTCACCCTGTCCAAGCAGTACCACCTGATTCGTCCGCTGGACGGCAGCAAGGATCTGTTCCTGTATGTCGTGCTCGACCGCACCCATGCCAACCTGGCGATGGCGCGGCATGAACTGAAGTCGTTCGAGAAGACTCTGGATTTCAAGTAAGCCGGCACTGTTCTTGTCTGCATGCAAAAGCCCGGCCTGATGCCGGGCTTTTGCGTTGTGCAGGGACACATCTTTGGCAGTGGCGGCGAGGCTTTTGTAGGAGCGGCGTTAGCCGCGAAGCAGATAGATCATCAGGTGACACAAACATCTGCAACTGCAGCAATGTCAGCTTCGCGGCTAACGCCGCTCCTACAAACAATTGCGCGCCCGGGGCACTCGAACCTCTGAATCAACCCGTGCCGTTCTAACGGGAACGCACACGCTCATAGCGCTGCCCATCAAACTCGAACCCCAGCAGCTCCCCCTTCTCATCACGTTGGAACTGCACAGGTTCAGGCACATCCAAAGGCCCATCCTGCGCAGCAAACAGATCCGGCGCAGCGGGCGTCAGCCTGCGATTTAGTACGCCCACTTGAAGCTGTATTCCCTCGCCATCGACGATCACCTGCGCAGTGACCGGCAACGCTACTCCACGAAAATCACCGGCATAGGGCGCGTTCGAATCTGGCTGCCATTGCCAACCCTGCCAACGCGCATCCTCATGCTGCTTGGCTTGCCGCGCACGCATGCCCGCCAACTGCTCGGCTGCGCGCTGTGGATAGGCCTTCTGCCGGATCTGCGCCCATGACGCAGCCTCAGGATGGTCCACCAGGTACTGGAAAAACTGCACCACGGTGCGCGAGGTCAGCCAGCCAGTGGCGCTGTCCGAGTTGGAGAATACGCCGATGCCAACGCCCAGATCCGGCGAGAACGCCATCATGCTGCGTGCACCGGTATAGCTGCCGCCATGGATGTAGAGCGTGCGACCTTCGAAGTCACATACATTCCAACCGAAGGCGTAACCGTTGCACGGCAACTCATAGGCATTGCGGGCCTTGGGATCGACCTGCGCACCAATGCGATGCGCGGCCTGCAGCGCGCGTGCATTCAATTGCGCGTGCAGCGGTGCGCCCAGCTGAAAGCGCAACCAACGACCCATATCGCGCGGCGACGTCATCATGCCGCCGGCCGAATGCATCAACGCATCGGGCTTGGGCGGCACCAGTCGCCACCCCTGATCGGCGCCAAGCCACTGGTGATTGAAGGCCAGCTGCGCTGGCTCGAAGCTTGAAGTATTCGTTGCGGTTTCGTGCAGCTGCAACGACGTGAACAGGGTTTGCTGCAACCAGTCCTGCCACGAGCGGCCGGTGCGTTGCTGCAGGATCGCCGCGTAGATGTTGTAGCCCAGATTGTCGTAGTCGAAGCCGTCGGCGCGCTTGCTGGCGAAGTGCTGCAACAGTTGCGGATACAGGGCCGGATCGGGACTGCCGATATAGGCCTCCAGCGTGGTGATCGCATCGGCACTCAACGGCACGCGGTGATTGAGTAGATCCGCCAAGGTCCAGGCAGCAGGATCAACGCCTTCGGGCAGGCGCAGCTGCGGCCAATGATCGGCCAAGCTACTGTCGAGACGCAGTACGCCCTGCTGATCCAGCACCTGCGCCAGCAGCCCCATGTACGACTTGGTCTGCGACGCGATGTACATCGGCGTACGCATGGTCAGCGGTGCCTTGCTGCTGGCGTTGCGCTGGCCCCGTGTATAGCCCAGCAATTGCTGGTCACGGTCGACGACCACCACCGCATAGCCTGGACCCAGCTCCGGAATGCCATCCAGAAATGCCGCCAACTTCCCGGCAGCCTGCTGTGCAGATGTGGCATCTGCAGTTGCCATGCAGCCTAGCCAGACCGACATCATCAATAGCAGGGGCAGGATATTGCGCAGATACATGGTGCGGCTCCGTGGCTGACAACCGCCACGATGCGCTGCTGCCTCGTGCCAGGTCTTGAACGGATTGAACCCGTTCATGCCCGCAACAGCACTCGCAGCCGCGCCGGAGTCAGTCCGCTATGCGCGCGTGCAATCCGGCTGAAGTGGGATTGATCGGCAAAGCCTGTCTGCTGCGCCACATCGACCAAAGCCTGGCCCTTGGCCAACAGCGGCAATGCACGCTGCAGCTGCGCACGCACCCGGAACACAGACGGCGCGCACCCCATCCAGCGCGCGAATGCCCGCGCCAGGTACACCGGATGCACGCCAAGTTCACCTGCGAGTTCGGTCAGCGGCACGTTCTCATCCTGCAGACGCTGGCAACACAACGCCAACCAACGCGGCGCCGTGCCGCTCGGGCGCTCGTCGCTGGCTGCCATCCCGGCCAGCAATTCCCAAAGCCGACTATCAATATCGCCATCGGCCAGTTCCCCTGCAAACAACGCCGAAAGAAGTCCCCGTCCCTGCAACAGCAACGGCTGCGGCGCATGCCCACGCCATTGCCAGGCATGGCCGATGCCCAGGTTCTCGTACAGATCGAACGTGGCCGGCAGATCGATACCCAGCATCAGCGCCCCGGCCGGGCCGTAATCATTGGCATGTGCCACTCCCGCCTGCTTCACTCCCAGCGCTGGCACGGCCAGCCGCTCCTCGCCCTGTCCGGTCTGCTCCACCAAGGTGCCGAGCAGCAACAACGAGAGCTGGTGACAGTCGTGCGCATGTCGGTGCATGCGCTCACCCGGTGCATACCAACTGACCCGTGCAGCCAGACGTTCGCCGCTGAACACCCGGCGTCGAGTTGGGCCCTGCGTGGCATCGATCCGATGCGTGGTTGGCGGCGAGAACATGGCGTGGCGCGGATGGCAGGGATTGAACGAAGTCTAGCCAAGCCGCACGTCGGCACACCTGCCGTTGGTCGTGGTACCGCAAGCCGGGCCCGGACGCTGTGCGTGCCGGGCCCAACCCAGTCGATTGACTGACTCAGCCCTTCGGCGCGGCCAGCAGGTACTTCAAGCCATGCATGAAGCCGCGCGGTGCAACGCTGAGATGGTCCTCGTCATTGAGCACGTCCAGCTTCAACTCCAGTGCCTGGCCCCCCCGGGCACCCAGCAGACCGATCATGCGCTGCGCATCGATCACCATGTCGGCATCGCCCCCGTGCTGCACCGATTCGTACTCGCCCACGTACATATAGGCGCGCACGGGCAGCTCAGCCGGCTTGCCTGCCGCAGCCAGGCGACGCTCCATCTCGTGCTTGTCGAACCAGTACGACGGGCTGCCGAGGATGTAACCGCTGAACAGCTGCGGGCGTTCCAGCAATACCTGCGTACCCAGCAAGGCACCGTAGGAATGGCCAAGGAACATGCGCCGGCCCTCGTCACTGCGGTAGCGCTTGGCCACGAATGGCAGTACCTGCGTTTCCAGATAGCTGATGTAGTCGCCTGCACCACCGTGCACGGCATCGGCCGGCGAGCTGCTCGGGCCATTGGTGGTGGGCGTGTAGTCGCGCCGGCGGCTCTGCATGCCGCCCTCGCCCTTGGCATAGGACAGACCGACCAGAATGAAGTCCTCGATCTTGCGGCCTTCGACATTCAATCGGCGCGCCATCTGCCAGACCAGCGGGAAGGCATAGTCGGCGTCGGTGACGTACAGCACCGGGTAGCGCTTGTCCGGGTTTTCCGCGTAGCCCGCTGGCAAGGCCACGAATACCTGGTAGTTGCGGCCACTGACTGGATCAGGCACGTCCCAGACTTCGCTGCCAAGCACTTCATAGGGGCTGCCTTCGCCACGTTGCACGGTTGCCACTGCAGGCTGTGCAGCTGCCGTTTGCGCTGAGGCTTTGGGCGCCGCCTCTGGAGCACCACTGCAGGCGCTCAACGCCATCATTGCCACTACCGATATCATCCATTTGCTCAAGCAGACACTCCAGCGATCGTGATCAGTTCCCGATGATGGCATGGCACAGCCCCCAAATCAGAAGACTGGCTATCCCAACTGCATGCGTACTGCGGGGTAGCTCAGCCGCCACCTTGGAAGCACGCAAGTCTTTGATTCCTTTAGGGCGACACACCGGTGTCGACTTACTGTCGTGTTGTCGAACGCAGTTGCCCGGCAACCTGGCAGCTCAGCTAACATCGGCAGGAGTGCAGCATGGAAGATGAAACGGTGAAGATCGACGGAAGGCGGATCAGGCAACTGCGCGAAGCCCGCGGCTGGTCGCAGGAACATCTGGCCAGCATCTGCGGTTTGAGCCCGCGCACGGTGCAACGGCTGGAAACCGAAGGCAATGCTTCGCTTGAATCGCGGATGGCGGTTGCGGCGGCGCTGGAGGTTACGGCGGAGGATCTTCTCGAGACTGGCCAATCCATCGCCAGCCCGGCCCCCAGCACCGCAGCCCTCAGTCCCGCTGACCGGATGAAGATCGGCCTGTGGATTGCCAGCCTGGTCCTGGTGGCCGTCATGTTCCAGCTGGTCGTCGGGCTCAGCCTGGGCAAACAGGCTGCCGAACGCGACAACCGGGTATGCCAAGCTGACCCGGCGTGCCATCGATGACCCGCCCTGCTTCACCAGGTACCGAGCATCACGCTGATTGATGTTTCCTTGCTTGGGCAAGCGCTGTGCAGCCGAGGAATGTTGACTGCACGCAGACTGATCTTCTGTAGGAGCGGCGTAAGCCGCGAAGCAGAGACATCATCAGATGGCAGCTGCCCCAAGGCCTTCAGCAATGTCAGCTTCGCGGCTTACGCCGCTCCTACAAAAACAAAAAAATCCGATGCCAGCGCGCTGGCATCGGATTTCGGGAAATTCACTGCTGAAGCGAGCTACACCAGTGCTGGCGCGGCTTCCGGCTTATCTCCTATTTGGCCTTGCCCTGGTTGGCTACAGCTTCGGCGGCCTTCTTGGCTGCTTCCGGGTCGCCCAGGTAACGGAACGACTTGACGGTGAGGTCGTCGTTCAATTCGAACAGCAGCGGGATGCCAGTCGGGATGTTGAGCTCAAGGATGGCTTCCTTGCTCACGTTGTTGAGGTACTTGTACAGCGCACGCAGCGAGTTGCCGTGGGCGGTGACCAGCACGGTCTTGCCTTCCTTCAGCTGCGGGGCGATGGCGTCGTGCCAATACGGCAACACACGATCCAGCGTGGTCGCCAGCGACTCGGTGGCCGGCAGCGCATTGCGGTCCAGGCCAGCGTAACGGCGGTCGTGGATCGGGTGGCCCGGATCGGCCAGTTCCATCGGCGGCGGCGGGATGTCGTAGGAACGACGCCACACCTTGACCTGCTCCTCGCCGTGCTTGGCGGCGGTCTCGGCCTTGTCCAGGCCCTGCAGGCCACCGTAGTGACGCTCGTTCAAACGCCAGGACTTGTTGACCGGCAGCCAATCCTGGCCCAGTTCGGCCAGTGCACCCTGCAGGGTATGAATGGCGCGCTTGAGCACCGAGGTGTGGGCCACGTCGAACTGCAGGCCCTCTTCCTTCATCAGCCGGCCGGCGGTTGCAGCCTCCTGGCGGCCCTGCTCGGTGAGGTCCACGTCCACCCAGCCGGTGAAGCGGTTGTCGAGGTTCCACTGGCTCTGGCCATGGCGCAACAGCACGAGTTTGCGGGTCACTGCGGAGGTCTCCGGATGGGGAAGTAAGGCCGCGATTGTAGCCCTTCATGCCGGCATCCGTTCTTTGTCTGGGGCTTGAGTATGGAAGCCATGTAGTTGCAGGGGAGACTGGTTGTGTTTGTTTGGTGGATGAGCAGGAGCAAGAGCTTCCCCCTCCCCAGCCCTCCCCTTGCCTTTGGCAAAGGGAGGGAGCGAAGCGGCAGCCCTGCGCGCAACCCCGGCTTTGGCCCCCTCCCGGGGTAACGCTTCTCGCTTCCAGCTTTCCCACCGTCCCCACCAAAACAACAATCCATTCCCCGCACGACAACCCTTTCTTCGCCCGCGCCATGCCATCCTGCCCCCACATTCAAACACCCCGGAGCAGCCAGCCATGACCACCATCATCAGCCCGCGCGTCCACGACCTTGGCGGCTTCCAGGTCCGCCGCGCCGTTCCCACCCTGCAGGCGCGGACCGTGGGTTCGTTCGTGTTCGTGGATCACATGGGCCCGGCCATCTTCAGCCCCGGCCAGGGCATCGACGTACGCCCGCATCCGCATATAGGCCTGGCCACGGTCACCTTCCTGTGGGCTGGCCAGATCGGTCACCGCGACACCCTGGGCTCGGAGCAGGTCATCCGCCCCGGTGACGTCAACTGGATGACCGCTGGCCGTGGCATCGCCCACTCCGAACGCAGCCCCAGCGAGGCGCGCGAACACAGCCAAGCCCTGCATGGCATGCAGACCTGGGTGGCGCTGCCCAAGACCCATGAGGAAACCGACCCCGGCTTCTTCCACTTCTCTGCGGACCAATTGCCACAGCAGCACCGCGACGGTGCCTGGCTGCGGGTGATCGCCGGCCGCGCATATGGCGAGGAGTCGCCGGTCAAGGTGTTTGCCGATACATTGAACGTCGCCATCGACCTTGAGCCTGGCGCCGAGATCGACCTCGACAACTCCCACGTCGAGCGCGCGCTCTACATCCTTGAGGGCGACGCCCAGTTGGATGGAGTGGACGTACCTACCCAGCACCTGATCATTCCCGAGCCCGGCGCACACAGCCGTCTGCGCGCCAAGACCCCCGTCAAGGCCATGCTGATGGGCGGCGAACCGCTGGATGGCCCGCGCCACCTGTGGTGGAACTTCGTCTCCAGTTCCAAGGAGCGCATCGAACAAGCCAAGGACGATTGGCAGAATGGTCGCTTCGGCACGATTCCCGGCGATGACAAGGAATTCATCCCCCTACCCCGCTGAGCCCACTTTCCTCGTCACAGCACGGGCGGAACTCCCATGGCCGCCCCCGCCTTGCTGTAGCTGGCAACCCGCAAATCGCGCATAGACCAAAAGCACTACAGTTGCGCGGGCGAAATAGTTAGCGAATTTGTTACTCACTTCACCCTCTTCTCCGTTATTTTCCCCACACCCGTACCGGGGAAAACATAGGGAACGACACAATGAGCATGGGAAAGCGTTTGGCTGCCGAGTTTCTCGGCACCTTCTGGTTGGTCTTGGGCGGCTGTGGCAGCGCGGTCTTGGCAGCAAAGTTCGGCGGTGACGCCAATCCGCTGGGTATTGGCTTTGTCGGTGTTGCCCTGGCCTTCGGCCTGACCGTACTGACCGGCGCCTATGCGTTCGGCCATATCTCCGGCGCGCACTTCAACCCGGCAGTGAGCATCGGCCTGTGGGCCGGCGGACGCTTCCCGGCCAAGGACCTGCTGCCCTATATCGTCGCCCAGGTACTGGGCGGCATCGTCGCTGCTTTCTTCCTGCTGCAGATCGCCAAGGGCAATGCCAGCTTCCTGATCGATGGCAGCCAGGCCGGTGCCTTCGCCAGCAATGGCTACGGCGCGCTGTCGCCGGGTGGCTACACCGTCGCTGCTGCCTTCCTGTGCGAAGTGGTGCTGACCGCGGTGTTCCTGATCGTGATCATGGGCGCTACCCATGGCCGTGCCCCGGCCGGCTTTGCGCCGATTGCCATTGGCCTGGCGTTGACCCTGATCCACCTGATCAGCATCCCGGTCACCAACACTTCGGTAAACCCGGCCCGTTCCACCGCAGTAGCCCTGTTTGCCGGCTCCGGTGCGATCAGCCAGCTGTGGCTGTTCTGGGTGGCACCGATCCTGGGTGCGGCCATCGGCGGCCTGGCTTACAAGTGGATTGGCAGCGACAAGTAAGTCGCAGCACTGGTTTCAATTGTTACCAGTTGATCAGAACGGCCCCCTTGCGGGGCCGTTTTCGTTGGCTGCAATGACACTTTGCAAGTGACGGGGTTTTTGTAATACCGTCGCAACTTGGCTGGCGCGCATGGGGATGCACGTACACAGGGAGGGATACCGCCCACCAGCCAGTACCGCCTTCAGAACCATCCACACGATTTTCGTCGCGCCGTCAGGCCGATGTTCCATGGGGGAATGCGAAGTGAAGACTGTTCTTATTTTTTCTGCCGCACTGGCGCTCGCAGCCAGCACCAACGCTTCCGCCCAGCAGGCCGTGCAATGCCCATCGCTGCCAGCCGGTAGCGGCCTGCATTGGGAGCAACAGACCCAAAGCGATTTCATCGTCTGCAAAGCCACCACCGAAGACGGCCGCGCGGTCCTCAACGTGATGTTGAGCGGGCGTGATCCGGGCCTGTCCTTGAACCGCCCCTTGCGCGCGGAAAAGGGCGCGTTCGGTGGCACCGAGATGCATTGGTACAAACTGGACATGGGCGGCCGTGACCTGCCGGGCCTGGAGTCGCGCCGCATCAGCGTGGTCAAGCTGGACAAGAATCGCTATGCGCAGATCTGGATCGATGCCGCCGACAGCACCGAGCTGGGCACCCTGCAAAGCCTGACCCAGACCTTGAATCTCAATCCGTCTGCATTGGCCGGTAGCAACTGAGAATCGATTGATTCCGGTCTGTTGTTGCACGGCAATTGATGCCGGTCCCGTTGCATTGCGCACGGGACCGGCCATCGTTCAGAAGCGCCCTTCCTGATAGTCGACGAAGGCCTGCATCAACTCCTCGCGGGTGTTCATCACGAACGGCCCATGCCGCGCCACCGGCTCGCGCAGCGGGCGCCCGGCCACCACTATCAAACGCGCACCCTGGGCACCGGCACGCATATGCAGCGTGCTGCCGCCGCCCAGCACCGCTAGCTGTTGCAGCTCAACCGCGCGTGCATCCCCACCCTCGCCCAGCGACGCATCGCCCTCGAACACATAGGCAAAGGCGTTGTGGCCTTCAGGCAAGCGGTAACTCCAGGCGGTGCCCGCGCCCAGTTCGATATCCAGATAAACAGGATCGGTGGCTGGTTGCTGGATCGGGCCGGTCACCGAACCAACGGTACCGGCGATTACTTTCACGCTGACGCCTTCAGCCGGTGCCAGTTGCGGAATGCGCTCTGGCGCGAACTCCTGATAGCGCGGCGCGCTCATCTTGTCGCGGGCCGGCAGGTTCACCCACAGCTGAAAGCCACGCATGCGGCCGGACTCCTGCTCGGGCATCTCCGAATGCACCAGGCCGCGGCCAGCGGTCATCCACTGAACGCTGCCGGGGGTAAGCAAACCTTCGTTGCCGTGGTTGTCCTTGTGACGCATGCGTCCGTCGAGCATATAGGTCACCGTCTCGAAACCCCGGTGCGGATGATCGGGAAAACCGGCGAGGTAATCCTCGGCCCGGTCGGTGCCGAACTCATCCAGCATCAGGAACGGGTCCAGCTCCGGCAACGACGGCGTGCCAATGACCCGTGTCAGGCGCACACCGGCGCCATCGGAGGTGGGCATGCCGCGGATGCTGCGCAGCACCCGGGCGGAATCTTGGCTAGTCATGAGAGATCTCCTTGAACCTGCAGCAGACAATGGCCTGCGTCGACCACCAAACCAATCGCCACGGCTGCAACCATTTGTTCCAGCCAGCCTACCGCCACTGCACAGCGCTGCCCCGCAGTCATGTTCAATAGGACGTGGACCTAAGACCAAAGTCGCATCCAATTCAGCTGCCATGCACATTGACCCCCGACCTGCATGGGTAGACCCTTGCAGGCATTCCCCTGCGAGGCGACTCGATGAAAGGTTTTTCCAAAGCCGGATGGGCGCTGCTGTCCCTGATAGGCGCGTTCTGTCTAGGCGTCGTGGCGCTACGCCGCGGCGAACACATCAATGCCCTCTGGATCGTGGTGGCAGCGGTATCGCTGTACCTGGTCGCGTTCCGCTACTACGGCCTGTTCATCGCCAACAAGGTACTGGGGGTTGATCCCACCCGCGCCACGCCAGCGATCATCAACAACGATGGCCTGGACTACGTGCCCACCAACAAGCACGTGTTGTTCGGCCACCACTTCGCTGCCATTGCCGGCGCCGGCCCGTTGGTTGGTCCGGTACTCGCCGCACAGATGGGCTACCTGCCCGGCACGCTCTGGCTGATTGCCGGTGTTGTGCTTGCCGGTGCGGTGCAGGATTTCATGATCCTGTTCATCTCCAGCCGCCGCAATGGCCGCTCGCTGGGCGATCTGGTGCGCGAGGAAATGGGCCAGGTGCCCGGCACCATCGCGCTGTTCGGCGTCTTCATGATCATGATCATCATCCTCGCGGTGCTGGCGATGATCGTGGTGAAAGCACTCGAGGGCAGCCCCTGGGGCATGTTCACGGTGATAGCCACAATGCCCATCGCCATGTTCATGGGCGTGTACATGCGCTACATCCGCCCTGGCAAGATCGGCGAGATCTCGATCGCAGGCCTGTTCCTGCTGATCGCAGCGATCTGGTACGGCGGCAAGGTTGCCGCTGATCCGGTGCTGGGACCGATGTTCACCTTCACCGGCATCCAGATCACCTGGATGCTGATCGGCTACGGCTTTGTCGCGGCGGTGCTGCCGGTATGGCTGCTGCTGGCCCCGCGCGATTACCTGTCCACCTTCCTCAAGATCGGCACGATTGTCGGCTTGGCGATCGGCATCCTGATCGTGATGCCGGAGCTGAAGATGCCGGCGCTGACCCAGTTCACCGACGGCACTGGCCCGGTGTGGAAGGGCAGCATGTTCCCGTTCCTGTTCATCACCATTGCCTGTGGCGCGGTGTCGGGCTTCCATGCGCTGATCAGCTCGGGCACCACGCCCAAGCTGCTGGCCAATGAAGGCCACATTGCCTACATCGGTTACGGCGGCATGCTGATGGAATCGTTCGTGGCAATCATGGCCATGGTCGCCGCCTCGATCATCGAGCCGGGCATCTACTTCGCCATGAACAGTCCCGCAGCGATCATCGGCACCGACGTGGTGCACGCTGCACAGGTGGTCACCAACTGGGGCTTTGCGATCACCCCGGACCAGCTCACCGCAACCGCGGCAGAGATCGGTGAGAGCACCATCCTCTCGCGTGCCGGCGGCGCGCCGACCCTGGCCGTGGGTATCGCCCAGATCCTGCACGCAGTGTTGCCGGGCGAAGGCATGATGGCGTTCTGGTACCACTTCGCCATCCTGTTCGAAGCCCTGTTCATCCTGACCGCCGTCGATGCCGGCACCCGTTCGGGCCGCTTCATGCTGCAGGACCTGCTCGGCAACTTCGTGCCAGCCCTGCGCCGCACCGACTCGTGGGTGGCCAGCTTCATCGCCACCGGTGGCTGCGTCGCACTGTGGGGTTACTTCCTGTACCAGGGTGTGACCGATCCGCTGGGTGGCATCAACATGCTGTGGCCGCTGTTCGGCATCGCCAACCAGATGCTGGCCGGTGTTGCACTGCTGCTGTGCACCGTGGTGCTGTTCAAGATGAAGAAGGACAAGTACGCCTGGGTGCCACTGGTCCCGGCCATCTGGTTGCTGATCTGCACCACCGCAGCCGGCTTCATCAAGATCTTCTCCGACGTTCCGGCAGTGGGCTTCCTGGCCCAGGCACACAAGTACCGTGATGCCATTGCCGCCAACGAATTGCTGGCACCGTCGAAGAACTTCGACCAGATGCACCAGGTGATGGTGAACAACTACATCAATACCGGCCTGACTGCGCTGTTCCTGTTCGTGGTGTTCGCGGTGCTGGTGTACTCGATCAAGACCATCGCCGCTGCACGTCGCTCGCCGGTTCGCACCGACAAGGAAACCCCGTACGTGGCACTGAAGCCGCACGAGGTTGATCTGTAATGGGCACCGAGCTGGTCCCCGTCGGCCAGTACCAGACGTTCCGCCGCACCTGGCGGCGTCTGGTACAGACCGCGCGGCTTTGCTGCGGCGTGCCGGACTACGACAACTATGTCCGGCACATGCGCGAGAAGCATCCCGACCGTGAGGTCATGGATTACAAAACCTTCTTCCGCGAACGACAGGAAGCCCGCTTCGGCGGCAGGAGCGGCTTCCGCTGCTGCTGAAGCAGCGGAGACAAGCAACGAAAAAAGGCGGCGCCAATGGCGCCGCCTTTTTTGTACCTGTAGTGCCGAGCCATGCTCGGCAGAGGCGTTACCGATAACCCCATTTGTAGGAGCGGCGTAAGCCGCGAAACCGACAAATCATGGGATTGCAATGACAGCGTGATCTGCGGCAACACCGGCTTCGCGGCTCACGCCGCTCCTACCACGCTGCTGCCTCAGGCACCCGCCATCCACTTCAACATCAGGCCGGTCATATAGGCGATCACCGTACCGGTGGCATAGCCAACCGTGCCCAACAGCACACCCACCGGTGCCAAGGTCGGATGGAAAGCCGCTGCCACCACCGGTGCCGATGCCGCCGCACCGATATTGCCCTGCGAACCAATCGCAAAGAAGAACAGCGGCGTACGCAGCATCCGCCCAACCACATACAACAGGCCGATATGCACACCCATCCAGATCACGCCGAGCAGGAACAGCCACGGACGATCAGCCAATGACAGCAGATCCATCTGCATACCGATGCAGGCAATCAGGAAGTACAGGAACAAGGTGCCGATCTTCGATGCCCCCGCTGCTTCCAGATTGCGCGCACGGGTAAAGCTCAGCAGCAGGCCGGCAAGGGTGGAAAGCATCACCACCCACACAAACGAAGAGTTCAACGAGGCCTTGCTGGCCCAGCTGACGTTCTCGCCAAACCAGCTGGCCAATGGCGTTGCCAATGCGTGCGCAAGCCCAACGATACCCAGACCAACGCCGACGATCACCATCAAGTCAGTCAGGCTGGGATTACGTGCACTCTTGGCCTCGTAATCGGCAATGCGCTGCTTCATGTCATCAATGGCCGAGGTATCCGCACCGTTTTTTGCATCAATGATCTGGGAGCGTCCCGCCATCCACAGCAGCATCGCCATCCACAGACTGGCGCAGGCAACGTCCACCACGGCGAACTGACCAAACGTGGTTGCATCGACGTTGAAGGTCTCGCGCATGGCCGCCATGTTGGCGCCGCCGCCGATCCAGCTGCCTGCCAACGCGGCCATGCCGGCCCAGGTATCACCGGCGACGGTTTCCGGGTGGATGAACTTCATCACCTGGAACGACACCGCCGCGCCCAGTACGATGCCGACGGTGCCGGTGACGAACATCACCAGCAGCTTGGGGCCCAGCCTCGCGATGCCCTTCAAGTCAATGGACAACGTCAGCAACACCAGCGCGGCCGGCAGCAACACATCGCGCGCGATCGGGTTGTAGAGCTTGGTGCCGTGGCCATCGATCAGGCCAGTGGTGTTGTAGATGGCGGGGATGAAGTAGCACAGCAGCAGCGCTGGCACCCAGGTGAATATCTTTTTCCAGAACGGGGTTGGGCCGCTGGCCAGCCAGAAGATCAGGGCCAATGTGGCAGCGATCAAGCCGAGGCCGACGATGTCATTGGTGATGAGAGCAGTATTGGGTTCGGTCGGCATAAGGCCTGTTCCTGTCGATCGAAGGGAAATAAAAACGCCACGTTGGTGACGTGGCGTTGAGGGTGGAGCCTAGCATGGTGGTGGATGTTGGTCTTGTTTGGCTAAAGCAGCGCTGCGGGCTTTCCCTCTCCCCAACCCCTCTCCCGCAAGGGGAGAGGGGTTTTGAAGCTGCAATTGCAAACGTAGCTGGTGCTTGCTGTGCGTTGAGCCCCTCTCCCTTTACAGGGTTAAAGGAGCAGCTTGCGAACCACAGGTTCGCTGCTCCTTGAACGCCCTTGCGCCAGCGCAGGGGCCGGGGCGCGGAGCGGGGGTTGGGGAGAGGGGAAGGCGCGCAAAGCGCGCCGCTTTTCACCCAGCCCCAGCCATCGCCCGCAAGGTAATCCCCACGACATAGGCCGCACCGGTACCCACCGCATAACCCAAGGTACCCAGCAACACACCTACCGGCGCCAAGGCCGGATGGAAGGCAGTTGCCAATACCGGCGCCGAGGCCGGGCCACCGATATTGCTCTGCGATGCAATGGCGAAATAGAAGAACGGCACCTTCAGCAACTTGCCGACCAGCCACAGCAGCACGATGTGCACGCCGATCCACAGCACGCCCAGCGCAAACAACCACGGCTTCTCCAGCAGCGCCAACAGATCCATCTGCATGCCGATGCAGGCGATCAGGAAGTACAGGAACATCGAGCCCCACTTCGACGCGCCTACGCCTTCCAGCTCGCGCACGCGGGTAAAGCTCAGGCCCAGGCCGATGAAGGTCGCCAGCATCACCACCCACACGAACGGCTTGTCCATGCTCACCGAGCTGGACCAGCTGACGTTCGCAGCAAACCAATCGGCCAGTGGTGCGGCCAGGCCGTGCGCAAGTGCAACAGCACCGAACGCCACACCGGCCATCACCATCAGGTCGCCCAGCGCGGGAATGCGTGCATGTTGCGCCTGATAGCTGGCAACACGATCACGCAGATCATCCAGCGCGCGCGTATCGGCGCCGCTGCGCTTGTCCATGGCCGGTGCGCGTGAGGCGAAGAAGATCAGCACCGCCATCCACACGTAGCCGACGCCAACGTCCACCACCGCGAACTGACCGAAGGTGGTGGCATCGACTTCAAAAATCTCCTTCATCGCCAGCATGTTGGCGCCGCCACCAATCCAGCTGCCAGCCAGCGCAGCCATGCCGCCCCAGGTTGCACCGGCCACGGTTTCCGGATGCAGCCAGGCCATTATCTGGAAGGCAACCACCGCGCCCAACATAATGCTCAGCACCGCCGCCACATACATGGCCAGCATCTTCCAGCCCAGGCCGAGGATGCCTTTCAGGTCGATGGACAGGGTCAGCAACACCAGCGCCGCGGGCAGGAACACATCGCGCGCAATCGGGTTGTAGAGTTTGGTGGTTTCGCCATCAATCAGACCGACGGTGTTGTATACGCCGGGGATGAAGTAGCACAGCAGCAACGCGGGCACGAAGCTGTAGAACTTTTTAAGCAGCGGATTGCTGCTGCCCGATGTCCAGAAAATAACGCCCAAGGTGGCGGCGATCAGGCCGAACACGATGATGTCATTGCTGATGAGTGCGCCTGTTGCGGCTGCCATCATCGTCTATCCCCTTGCGTGTAGTGAATGCGGACAAGCCCCCTTGCCCACGTGAAACAACCTGCCACTTGCGCCACTTCCTGATGGAGGAAGCTTGGTTCGTGCAGAACGTATGGATCTGGCGACTCCATCGCCCTCACCCCATCCCCTCTCCCGGTGGGAGAGGGGCTATGAAGATGGCAACAATTTCCGCTGACCGTTCCCTTCTCCCACATGTGGGGGGAAGGTGCCCAACGGGCGGATGAGGGCAGCTTTCAGCTCCCCTGGAAAAAGAAAGGCATGCGTTGGCATGCCTTTCTCCCGACATCATTCGCCGATGTGCTGCTTCAACCAGCCATTGACCGTGTCATGCCACTGCACGCTGTTATGCGGCTTCAGCACCCAATGGTTCTCGTCCGGGAAGTACAGGAACTTGGACTCGATCCCCTGACGCTGCAGCGCGGTAAACGTGGCCAGGCCCTGCTCCACCGGGATGCGGTAATCCAGCTGGCCCTGCACCACCAGCATCGGCTTCTTCCAGTTGCCGACGTGGTTGACCGGGTTGAACTTCTCGTAGTTCTGCGGCACGTCGTACGGGGTACCGCCCTGCTCCCACTCGGTGAACCACAGTTCTTCGGTGGCATAGCCCATGGCGCGCTGGTCGAACACACCGTCGTGGTTCACCAGGCACTTCCACGGCTCGTTCCAGTTGCCGGCGATCCAGTTGACCATGAAGCCGCCGTAGCTGGCGCCCAGCGCACAGGCCTTGTCGCCGTTGAGGAAGCTGTACTTCTGCTGCGCCGCGGCCCAGCCCTTCTGCAGGTCTTCCAGCGGGCGATCGCCCCAATGCTGGCTGATCGCGTCGGTGAAGGCCTGACCGTAGCCGGTGGAGCCGTGGAAATCGATCATCACCACTGCGTAGCCCTGGCCCGCATAGGTCTGCGGGTTCCAGCGATAGCTCCAGCCATTGCCGAAGCTGCCCTGCGGGCCGCCGTGGATCAGGAACGCAACCGGGTACTTCTTGCCTTCCTGGTAGTTGTGCGGCTTGACCACGTAGCCGTGCACGGTCTCGTCGTTCCAGCCCTTGAACGAGAACTGCTCGAAGTCACCGAAGTTCACCCCGTCCAGCATTTCACCGGCACTCTGGGTGATGGCGCGCTGCGGTGCGCCGGCAGCGGTGCTGCTGGTGAACACCTGATCGCCGCTCTTCAGCGAGTTGCGGGTGAAGGCCAGCGCATCACCGGCGATGTCGAAGGAGGAGATGCTGCCCTCGCCCACCAGCTTGGTCGGCTCGCCATTGGCGATGTTGACCGCGAACAGCGGGTGTTCGCCCATGTCCTGTGCGGTGGTGTAGATGGTCTGGCCATCGGCCGACAAGGTGATGCCATCAGCCGAACGGTCCCACTGCGCGGCGATCTCATTGACCTTGCCGCTGGCCACGTCCATCGCCATCAGACCGAAGCGGTCAGCCTCGAAGCCCGGGCGCTTCATCGCGCGGTAGAACAGGGTCTTGCCGTCGGCGCTGAACACCGGACCGGCGTCCCAGGCGGGGTTGGCAGCGGTCAGGTTGACCGGCGCCTGCTTGCCGGCAGCATCGAGCTTGTACAGGTCGAAGTTGGTCGACCACGGCTCCTTGCTGCCCTGCACGCGGATGCTGGCCACCACGGTCTTGCCATCCGGCGACCAGACGAAGTCTTCATTGCCGCCGAACGGCTTGGACGGTGCATCGCCGGCCAGCGTCGCGCTGATAGCGGAAGCGCCCTTCACCGCAGCTGCGCCTGCAGCCGGCAGCGGTGCAACGAACAAGGTGTTGCGACGGCCGTCAGCCCAGGTATCCCAATGGCGCACGAACATGCTGTCGTAGACCTGGCCGCTGCTCTTGTCGGCCTTTTCCTTCTCAAGGCGCTTGCTGGTGCAGGCCAGGTCCGAGCCGCAGTCCTGGAACACGCCGGTGCTGAACAGCACGCGGTCGCCCTGCGGCGAGATGCGGTAGCTGTCCACGTCCAGCGCGAAATCGGTGAGCTGGCGCGGCTCGCCGCCAGCCAGCGGCATCACGTACAGCTGCTGGCTGCCGTTTTTGGCACTGAGGAAGTACACGTTCTGGCCTTCGATCGAGGCCGAATTGACGTTCCAGCCAGCCGGGGTCAGCTGCTTCGGCGGCGCCATGTCGCGGGTACGCAG
Organism: Stenotrophomonas sp. STEN038; assembly: GCF_056759895.1. NCBI lineage: Bacteria > Pseudomonadati > Pseudomonadota > Gammaproteobacteria > Lysobacterales > Lysobacteraceae > Stenotrophomonas > Stenotrophomonas sp. STEN038. The sequence goes on along the minus strand of NZ_JBRRDW010000005.1, from coordinate 97,713 downwards.
GTCACGGATCCACAGGCTGCTGCTGGCCTTGAGGTCGGCATCGACGATGCGCTTGGCGAACACCACCTGCGCACCATTGGCGCTGAGCAGCGGTGCGGACGCACGGTCCAGCTTGACCATGTCGCGGACTTCAAAACCGCGCGCACTGGCCAGTGATGGCAAGGCGGCCAACAGGCACAGCGGCAACAGGGCGTGACGAAGCTTCATGGGCAACTCCCAGGCAAAGGCAAACCCCGATGGTAGGCGGCCAGCCCGCCCCACTGCAAAGGCTTGAAGTCATGCCAGAGCAACCGCCGGAAACAGCAAAGCCGCCCAAGGGTGGCTTTGTGTTTGATCTGGCCCTGCTTTTGCCTAAGCCCCTCTCCTGCAAAGCGGGAGAGGGGTTGGGGTGAGGGCGCTTTGGCTTGAGCGCTTTGGCTTGAGCTCACTCCCTTTGGCCGCAGGCCAAGGGGTGGGTTGGGGAGGGGTGCTTTGGCTTTGGCTCTAAATGTCCAAGCCCCCAGCCAAGTCAAAACCCAAAGTTCCCCCCATCCGCCCCTTCGGGGCACCTTCCCCCGCAAGCGGGAGAAGAGACAACGTCACAGCCAGGTCAGTCGCCTCAGGCCTTCGCCGCCGGCTCGCCCTTCTTGCCGATGCGGTACATCAGCAGGCCAACCAGGAACAGCACGAACAGGCCAACCCAGGCCGACACGCTCGCCCAGGTATCGGCAAAGCCGCCCAGCGGCAGTGCCAGCACGTCGCCCTGGCCGCTGACCACGATCGGCACCGCAATGGCGATACCCATCAAGGCTTCACCGGTGATCAGGCCAGCAGCGAACAGCACGCCCGGACGGTGCACGCGGTCACGGCCTTCTTCGTCGTCGGCACGCAGCTTGTGGAAGCGCTCGACCAGGTGGGCCAGCAGGCCGCCCAGGAAGATCGGCACCATCAGTTCCAGCGGCAGGTAGATGCCGATGGCAGCAGCCAGCACCGGCACGCGGAAACGCTTGCCGGTCTTCTTCAGCCACTCGTCGATGGCGATGATCACCGCGCCGACGCCGGCGCCCAGTGCGATCATGCCCCACGGCAGTTCACCACCGAACAGGCCACGCGCAACCGAGGCCATCAGGTTGGCCTGCGGTGCCGCCAGCGAGTTCGGATGTTCTGCGGTCGGTGCGCCGATGCCGTAGGCATGGGCCAGCAGGTTCAGCACCGGCGCCATGATCAGCGCGCAAGAGAACGCGCCGATGCCCAGCATCAGCTGCTGCTTCCACGGCGTCGCGCCGACCAGATAACCGGCCTTGAGGTCCTGCAGGTTGTCACCGCCAACGGCGGCCGCACAGCAGACCACCGCGCCGATCATGATCGCGGCCACCGCACCCAGCGGAGCACCGCCAACGCCGACCGGAATCAGGCCGTCCTTGCCCAGCAGCAGCACCAGCACCACCGAGGCGAACAGGATGGTGGAAATGGTGATGCCCGAGACCGGGTTGTTGGAGGAACCAATCAGACCAGCCAGGTAGGCCGACACGGACACGAACAGGAAGCCGGCGACGATCATGATGATGGTCATCGGGATCGACACGTGCCACTGGCCGACGATGGCCTGGTACAGGCCCAGCAGCGGCAGGGTGAAGGCGATCAGCGCGATCAGCATCCACTTCATCGGCAGGTCGCGTTCGGTCTCGGCCAGCGCCGGGCCACTGCTCTTGCGGGCAGCGGCGAAACCACTCTTGACGCCATTGAGCAGCGACTTGCGCAGCGAGAACAGCGTCCAGACGCCGCCGATCAGCATGGCGCCGACGCCGAGGTAACGGATCTGCGAGCCCCAGATGGCGAAGGCTGCCTCGGCCGAGCCGGCATTGGCCAGCGATGCGGCCAGGTCCGGGTTACCGCCCAGGAAGAAGGCCTGGTACAGCGGAATGGCGATGTGCCAGGACAGGATCGAGCCGGACACCACTACGATGCCGACGTTCAAGCCAACGATGTAACCCACGCCCAGCAGTGCCGGCGACAGATTGGTGCCGATGAAGGCGGTGATCTTGGAACTGCCGACATAGGCCGACTGCGCCCAGGCATCCGGGAAGATGCGCAGGCCCGAGGCCGCGGCCAACTTCACCAGACCGCCGATGGCAGCCGAGATACCGAGGATCTTCATGCCCGGGCCCGGGTTTTCACCGGCCTTGAGCACTTCCGCTGCCGCCTTGCCTTCCGGGAAGGGAAGCGGATCCTCGACGATCATCGAACGGCGCAGCGGCACCGAGAACAGGACGCCCAGCAGGCCGCCGAGGCCGGCGATGCCCAGCACCCACCAGTACTTGAAGTCCGGCCAGTACCCCATGATCACCAGCGCCGGGATCGTGAAGATCACGCCAGCCGCAATCGACGAGCCGGCCGAGGCACCGGTCTGGACGATGTTGTTCTCAAGGATGGTGCCGCCACCGAGCAGACGCAGCACGCCCATCGAGACGACGGCGGCCGGAATGGCGGTAGCGATGGTCAAGCCTGCGAACAGGCCCAGGTAAGCATTGGCGGCAGACAGCACCACAGCCAGCACGATGGCAAGAACCACCGCGCGGAATGTGAGCTGCGCAGGCGCAGCGTTGTTCATGGAAAGCCCTTGGATGGCAAAAAAACCTTCGCCACGCTAACGCCCGCTTAACGGCAAGTCCAGCCTGAACGCAGTGCCGGTGCCCCGCAACCCTGCAATTCCACCGATCCGCACGCCTTGCAGGCCACATCGGCAAAGTCGCCCGCGCCGCCCTTGAATGTTATGTTATATCTTTCCGTAAGATTTCAACGCATGCACCCTGCCTCCACCTCCCGCCTGGCCTCCATCGACCAGCTGCGCGGCACCGTGATGCTGCTGATGCTGATCGACCATGTCCGCGAGACCTTCTACCTGCAGCACCAGGTCAGCGACCCGATGGACGTGACCTCGGTTTCTCCGGCGCTATTCAGCTTCCGCCTGCTGGCCCATCTATGCGCACCTGTGTTCGTCCTGCTCACCGGCCTGTCGGCCTGGCTATATGGCCAGCGCCAGCCAGATCCGCGCCGCGCCACCGCCGCGTTCCTGCTGAAGCGCGGCTTGTTCCTGGTGGTGTTAGAACTGACCCTGGTCAACTTCGCCTGGACCTTCCAGTTCCCGGCCAGCACGCTCTATCTGCAGGTGATCTGGGCCATCGGCCTGAGCATGATCGCGTTGGCCGGCCTGCTGTGGCTGCCGCGCAAGTTGCTGTTGGCGCTGGCGGTGGTCATCATTGCCGGCCACAACCTGCTTGATCCGCTGCAGGTCCAGGGCAACGGCATACTGGCAACGCTATGGAAGATCCTGCACCAACGTGACTGGATCGAGCTGGGCGACAGCCTGCGCCTGCGCACCTCCTACCCGCTGCTGCCGTGGATCGGCGTGATTGCCCTGGGTTACGTGCTGGGCCCGTGGTACGCCAGCAACCGCCCGGCGCCACAGCGCCAGCGCTGGCTGCTGCTGACCGGCGCGGCGATGCTGACCGGATTCGTGCTGCTGCGTGCCGCCAATATCTACGGTGACCATCCCTGGCTGCGCTTCGCCGACTTCCAGCTGACGCTGATGAGCCTGCTCAACGTCACCAAGTACCCGCCTTCGCTGCTGTTCCTGCTGCTGACGCTGGGTATCGGCCTGTTGCTGCTGCGCCTGTACGAGCAGCCACGCATCGCAGCGTGGTTGCAGCCACTGGCGTGGATAGGCGCGGCGCCGATGTTCTTCTACCTGCTGCACCTGTACGTGCTGAAGCTGATTTACCTCGCAGCGATGGCGTATTGGGGCGCAAATCACGCGCCCTACTTCGCAGTCGAATCGGTGTCGGCATTGCTGTTGATCAGCGTGGCGCTGGCGGTGCTGCTCTACCCCGCCACCCGCGCTTTTGCCCGCTTCAAGGCACACCGTCGCGACCTGGCCTGGCTACGCTATCTCTGAACGCGCAGCACCGGGGCAGCGGTCCTATACTCGGCCGCTGTCCCACCCGGCACCACAGATGACTGCAACTGCATTGAGTCGCCCCCGCTCCGACGACTTCCTCGGCCACCCCAAGGGCGTCTACGTCTGCTTCTTCACCGAAATGTGGGAGCGCTTCTCCTTCTACGGCATGAAGGCGTTGCTGTTGCTCTACCTCACCAAGTACCACTTGTTCGGCGACAAGGCCGGGTTGGACCTGCTCGGTGCATACGGCGGGTTGGTCTACTGCATTCCGGTATTCGGCGGGCTGCTGGCCGACCGCTGGCTGGGCATGCGCAAGGCGGTGGTGTTCGGCGGCATCCTGCTGGTGCTGGGGCACATCGGCATGGCTTTCGAGGGGCACGCGGCGCATCGGGTGGCTGGCGAAGTGGTCCGCGACGAGGGCGCGTTGTCGATCACCTATCTGTCGCTGGCGCTGATCATCATGGGCGTGGGCTTCCTCAAGCCCAACATCTCCACCATCGTCGGCAGGCTCTACCCCGAGAACGACCCGCGTCGTGACTCGGGCTTCTCCCTGTTCTACGCCGGCATCAACCTCGGCGCCCTGTTCGCCTCCCTGGTCTGCGGTTTCCTCGGTGAAGCCTATGGCTGGAAGTACGGTTTCGGCGCGGCCGGCATCGGCATGCTGGTCGGGCTGGCGATGTTCCTGTGGGGACAGAAGTACCTGCACGGTCACGCCGAGCCGGCACAGCCTTCGACGTTGCGCGAGCGCGTCCTTGGCGTGCCGCGCGAATGGCTGATCTATGGCGTTGCGGTTGTCGGCATTGTTCCGGTCGCGGCGCTGATGTGGGCAGCAGCCAACGGCGCGTTCGCCCTGGGTGGCGAGATCAGCCTTGCACTGATGCTGATGATCGTTGTGCTGGGCGGCGTGCTGCTGTGGTTCGCCTGGTTCACCGGCACGCAGTGCACGCCAGAACAGCGCCAGCAGATGATCGCGCTGATGGTGCTGATCTTCATGGCATTGGTGTTCTTCACCTTGTATGAGCAGACCTATGGTTCGTGGGTCACTTTCACCGATCGCCTGCTGACCAAGGATCTGGTGCCTTCACTCGTGATCCGCGAAGGCACGCCACTGCCCTGGTCCATCGTCTCGTTGCTGCTGGCGCCGCTGGGCTTCGTGGTCGCAGCACGCCTGTCTGATCGCAATCCGGCATCCAATGCACCGCGCCTGCTGTTCGGCGTCATCGTTGCCGCGATGCTGGTGATGCTGGTCCGCGACTGCCTGGTGCTGCCGCAGACCGCCGGCTCGCTGACCTATCTGGGCGCGCTGTTCCTGGTGCTGCTAGCGCCCTTGTTTGCTGCACTGTGGGCATGGCTGGACAAGCGTCGCCTCGATCCGTCCAAACCACTGAAATCCTCGTTCGGCCTGGTATTCGGCGCCCTGTCCTTCGTGCCCTTGGCCTTGGCAGCACAGCAGGTGGGCGCAACCGGGCAAATGGCCAGTGTGTGGTGGCTGGTGCTGGCCTACCTGATCCTGGAGATCGGTGAGATGTGCCTGTCGCCTGTGGGTTTATCGGCCGTCACCCAGCTGGCGGCACCGCGCGTGGTCAGCCTGATGATGGGCACCTGGTTCCTGGCGACCGCATTCTCCGAAACCCTGGCAGCCTTGTTCGGCAAGCTCGCCGCCATCGACGTACCCGAAGGCGAAGTGATGAACATCGCAGAAGCCGCCGGCCGCTACGAACACCTGTTCTGGCTGCTGATGTGGATAGGCCTGGGCTGCGCGGTAGTAGCCCTGCTGGCCTCGCCGCTGCTGAAACGGATGATGCACGGCGTGCGCTAACCCCCGCTTTTGTAGGAGCGGCATAAGCCGCGAAGCTAGCACTGCTTGCGAACATCAATATCCGCAACCTGATACAGCATCAGCTTCGCGGCTGACGCCGCTCCTACAAAAAAAAACGGGGCCGACGCCCGCACCCCGAACAGGCAACTACTTCGCCTTCGCTCCACCCAGGTGCTGCGACAGGAAGCCCAGCAACCTCCCGTAATACTCGCGCTGATGCGGCTCGGTATAGAAACCATGCCCTTCGGTGCTGAAGTACAAGGACTCAACCGGCACGCCTGCCTTCTTCAACGCCGCTTCCATCATCCGGGTGTGCTCGATCGGCGCGATCTCATCCTCGCCACCGGCAGCGAGAAACACCGGCACCTTGATGCGATCAGCAAAACGGTTCGGCGATGCAGCCGCCAATGCAGTCTGATCCTCGCCCACCCAATCCTTCGACGAATTGCCAAGACTGCGAGCAGTGCGCACATCTGCGCGCTGCATCATCGGTAGATCGTAGACGCCCACATAGCCCGCGGCACAGCGGTATAGCGCGGGCTCCTTTGCCGCGCCCATCAGCGCGGCATAGGCACCATAACTGGCGCCGTAGATGCAGATTTTTGCTGCATCGGCCTGCCCTTCACTTATTGCCCAGCGGGTAGCGTCGGTCAGGTCATCCTGCATGGTCCCACCCCACTGCTGTGCACCCGCACGACTGAAGGCCCAACCATAATTGCCCGATCCCCGGTAGTTCACCTGCATCACCGTGTAGCCGGCAGCAGCCAACATCTGCGCATCGCGGTCGTAGTGCCACTCATCGAACACGGTGTAAGGACCGCCATGCGGCATCAACACCATCGGCCGCGCACCAGTCGCACCACGCGGCTTTGTCAGATAGCCATGAATCTTCAAGCCATCGCGTGCAGAGAAGCTGAAAGGCTCGACAACGGCGGCAGCATCCGGATCGATCCAGCTGCCACTGGCTACAACGAAATCCAGCTTCTTGGCAGCTGGATCGTAGAGGTAAAAATCACCAGGATTGCTGCCTGACCACACGCGCACCATCAACAGCAGGCCATCCTTGCTGCTCGAGGTCACTCGCACCGACTGGCCTGGGAACGCCGCCTCCAGGCTGCGTTGCAAGCGCGCTTCGGGCAGCGAGTCTTCGAAGAACACACTCCGGTGTCGCCCATCCATCAACAGCGCCCCAACGGGGATGTTGGTAGCCCGACGATAGATGATGGTCCACGGATCAACCGTATTGTCACGCAACACCGTGCGGCGTTCATTGCTGATGGTATTCCACGCCACGACGCTGTCCGGCCCCGGCCCATCGCCACGCACCAGCAGGTAGGCAAGCGAATTGTCTTCCGAAAAGCCCAAGGCTTCTTCAATGCGGCCGCTCACCTTCTGGTCATTGATCAAGCGCCATTCGCCGCCAGCGGCGTCGCGATAGTAGAGCTTGCTGAGATTGTCCAGGCCCGCTCCCAGTGCCAGCCGCACCACGCCCGCGTTATCGGTCGCAAACGCCGCACGACGGACGGGTACCGTCGCCGACACAGTGCGGCGACCGGTATTTACATCCAGAATCTCCGCACGAGTGAACGGCTCCTGCGTTCCCAATGGCCAAGTCGAGATCACCACGTTGCGGTCTTCTGCAGGCAAAGGATCAACTAGGAAAGCCGCAACGCTTTCCACTTTCTTCGGCTGTATGCGAGTGCCCACCCCGTTTCCCTGCACCCTGTAACCAACCAGAAGGTCGGCCTGCCCGCCATCGGCGTTGATTGCGTAGAGCTCGCCGGTCGGTCGCGGCTCATCCAGCAGACCAAACTTTTCAGCAATACCGATCAATACGCGCTCGTCGTTCACCCAATGGAAGCGGTTTACATGCGCGTTTCTCATCGGCACGAACATGCCGGATTGCTTGTTGCCTTCGCGGGTGAAAATGACAAGTGCAGTCTTGTCTTCAAGCGGCACTGTCGCCGCGTAGTACTTACCCGAGGGCGACAGCTTGATATCGTTGAACTCATCCTTGCGAATGAACTGCCCCAGATCCACGGCAGCCCAACCGGTCGTCGAACACAAACACAGCAGCAAAGCCATCGCCAGCTTCATCATCTGCATCAGCCCCAAAACGGGCGTCCGGCCCGCGTTGGGCGATTCTAGCTCCCTGCCTTTGGATTTTTCCATGCAGGAAATGCGGGTAGCCGTTCAAAAGATAATCAAGGACTACCGACTCCCCTGCTGAAAGAGCCTGCGGCCGAAAACCGGGATTCCCCCGCCAGCAGCGGAGGCCTGCCGTAGCAGAATCCAGCCCTGCTCAGATACAGACCTTAGCGCTTTATGCCTTATCAGCCGCAGCCAGACGATAGGCATCATGCAGCATGCCGACGAAGACCTGCCGCTGTCCCGCATCCAGCACCACTGATTCCCGAAACCGGTCAACAGAGCCAGCCCAATCGTCCAGGGCATCATCGTTGTAGATCGCCTGATACGTATCCCATGCACCCGCGGCCCGCAGGTATAGCGTCTGCGCAAACAGCTCCAGCGACTCCCCATTCGAGAGTTTCAGCGGCCTGCTGGTCTGGGTGTGACTCAGCACCTGCCGCAGCACCTGGTCGTCATTGAGTTGCGATGCCCATACATGGCCATTCAGATGCTGGCGAACGAACTCCAGAATCCCGGCATGATCATCAGCCAGCCCATGAGCATAGATATCGTCTGGCAGCCGCAGATGACGCCCGTCGAACAGCCACTTGACCACCAGCGTGGCCACCGGTTTCACCGTGTTATGCACGTTGGCCTGATCGAACTCGTGGTGCCCCATGAACTGGCGATCCTGCACGATGCTCACCTGGATTGTCTCCACCCGCTGCTTTCTGGGGCAGAACCAAAGCTTCAGCTCCACGTCCGCGCCAAGCGGCTTCTGAAACAACTGGGTATCGGTATACGTGTCCACGTTCCCATCGAAGAACGCCATGCACTCGTCAAAGCCGGCATCCGGCCCTACGAAACCATCCCAGAACCCAGCAGGCAACGCGACATTACCCTTCGGCTTGCGTGAGAACAGCAGCACGGACTGCAGGTGGCAAAGCAAGCCACCGCGCGGGCCGACTACCGGCGGATAGAAGCGGTCGTTGATGATGTCGAACCCGAAGTAGTACTCCATCTCATGGCGCTTGTCCTTGACGCTCTTGGTGCCCTGATTCGCAGTGACGGACACCGGCGGCTTGCCGATTCCGTGCTGCTCGAACCAATCCACGAGCAGTGGATCGCTGCCTTTGGCACCAACCAGACTTACAAGATCAGAAACATGCATGGCGTCTTCCATGAGACCTCAACTTGCGTGGATTATGGCAGGCCGCATGGTGGTGGGCGCTTTCATGACCAAACATCCTCATCGCCCGGAATCGGACTCGCCGCAATTTTCGATTATCCAATCGAACAAAAATCTGGAAGGTGGCTAACGAACCGGAAACCTCTCATTTTTCATGACATTGGAGTATTGGGGGTAAACCACTCATTACTTTCCCCGAACTGAAGAACAAAAAAAGCCATGCAATGCATGGCTTTTTCTAAAACGAACGCGTCGAGTAGCGATCAGAACGGGATATCGTCGTCGGCGAAGTCGTCCATCGGCGGAGCCGACTGCTGCTGCGGCGGAGCCTGGCGCTGCTGCTGACGCTGACCGCCGCCGTAGCCGCCACCGCCGCCCTGGTCCTGGTTACCGTAACCGCCCTGGCCGCCGCCCTGCTGCTGGCGCGGGGCCGACTGGCGCTGCGGACGATCGCCGCCCATGCCACCGCCACCACCGCCGCCTTCACCACGGCCGCCGAGCATCTGCATTTCGTTGGCGACGATATCGGTGGTGTACTTCTCCACACCGTCCTGGCCGGTGTACTTGTCGTAGCGCAGTTCGCCTTCGACGTAGACCGAGCTGCCCTTGCGCAGGTATTCACCGGCGATCTCGCCGAGCTTGCCGAAGAACACCACGCGGTGCCACTCGGTGCGCTCCTGCTGGTTGCCATCACGGTCCTTGCGCACGCTGGTGGTCGCCAGGCTGATGCGGGTGATCGCCATGCCGGCCTGGGTGTACTTGGTGTCCGGGTCGTTGCCGAGGTTGCCGACGAGGATGACTTTATTGATGCCGCGGGCCATAGGTTCCTACTCTTCCGTTGGGGTCCACCCGCCGGATGCGGGCAATAGCCCACGTATTATATCTGTCCGGCGGCAGATAGCAGCCAATCCTTGCAGCCCTTGCGGCGTAAGGCTTGCGCTGGCCCTGCCGCTGATCCGGCCGGCTGCTGGGGCTCTCCGAACCCGGCCTCGGCAGCACGCCTGCCAGCCCAAAGGAGGCCTGCCAGACGGTGGATCCCAGACCTGGTCCGCCCGGTTCCGACGGCCACATGGCATGATGCCTGACGTCGTTCAGATTGCTGGTCAAGATGGTCATCAAGGGCAAAGCCACCTCATTGGATATCGCGCACATGGCCGGCGTCTCGCAGCCGACGGTGTCGCGTGCGCTGCGTGGCAGCCCGATGGTCAATGCCGAAACCCGCCAGCGCATCCTCGATATCGCCCGTCAGCTGAACTACAAGGTCGACAAGAACGCCTCCAGCCTGCGCTGCCAGCAGTCCGGTACGTTGGCGCTGCTGTTCTTCGAGGACCCTACCAACGATGACTCGCTGATCAACCCCTTCTTCCATTCGATGCTGGGTTCGATCACCCGCGCCTGTGCGCTGAAGGGGCTGGACCTGCTGGTCTCGTTCCAGCAGCTGTCCAGCGACTGGCATGCCGACTTCGAGGACAGCAACAAGGCCGACGGCATCATCCTGCTCGGCTATGGCGACTACCACGAGTCGGTTGAGCGGCTGCAGCGGCTGGTGGAGCAAGGCACCCATTTCGTGCGTTGGGGTGCAGCCTTGCCGGGCCAGCCCGGCGTATCGATCGGCAGCGACAACTTCCAGGGCGGCTTTGATATCAGCGCGCATCTGCTTGAACAAGGCCGCCAGCGCATCGCGTTCCTCGGCCATGCATCCAGCCACTACCCCGAGTTCGAAGAGCGCTACCGCGGCCATGTAGAAGCCTTGGCCGCAAGCGGTTTGAAGGCAGATCCGACGCTGCAGCATGACGCCATCACCACCGAGGACTCCGGCCACGCCGCCTGCATCGCCCTGCTCGACAGCGGCAAGGACTTCGATGCGATCTGCGCGGCCAGCGACCTGATCGCGATTGGTGCCTTGCGCGCCCTGCGCGAGCGTGGCGTACGCGTGCCGCAGGACATCGCGGTGACCGGCTTTGACGATATTCCTTTGGCGGCATCGGTATCGCCGCCACTGACCACGGTGCAACAGGACACCAAGCAGGCAGGTCAGCTGCTGGTCGACAAGCTGCTGAGCCTGATTGCCGGCGAGCCAGTGGAAGGCCTCACCATTCCGGTGAAGCTGGTGGTGCGGGAATCATCGCTTGGCGTGTGATTCGCGCAGCAAGTGCTCCCGCATGCCTTGGCTCAGCTGAAATCCTTGAGGACTTCACCCACACCTGCCGGTGAGATCTCAAAGCCCAGTGGCGTACCGGGGTTGATCACCACGCCGTAGCCACCGGGCACGCGGCGCAGCACCTCCAGCATCAGCATGCGGATGTTGTGCGGCGCCTGCTGTTGGTGGAAGCCAACCCGCGCCATGTCGGTGAACACCGCCACATGCAGCACACCCTGCTTGTCGAACAGCAGCGGATCGAAACCACTGCCGTCAGGCGTGACCAGGCTGCCGGTCAGCAACACCACCTCGGAGGCGACGAAGGCCTGCATGAAGGCGCGGATCGGCAGTTTGCCGTCCATTGCCGTCTGCAACAGGGTTTCGATGGGGGTTTGCGGGGGGAGCTGGTTCATACGGTGCCGCCGGGGATGCTTGGGGGCGGATTGTAGCGGGTGGGGCTTGGAGAGTCGCAGAGGCTGGTGCAGAAGCAAGAGTTCCCCCTCCCCGGCCCTCCCCTTGCCCTCGGCAAAGGGAGGGAGACAAGCAAAGCCTTCCGCACAGCGATCTGCTCCCTCCCTTTTGCGTAGCAAAGGGGAGGGTTGGGGAGGGGTGCTTTTGGAGCGAGGCGTGATTAGCCAGCTAAAGCTGCCCTCACCCCAACCCCTCTCCCGCAGGCGGGAGAGGGGCTTAAGCAGGCATTACTTCGCTAACCGACTATCCCGCGCCATCTGATCCGCCATAGCAGCATCCAACTGCGCACGTAGCTCCGGCTGCGCCACCTGCCCTTCCAGCACAAACACCTTGACGCCATGCGCAGGCACTTCTGTCTTCAGCGAACTCTTCACCTTCAAAGAACCGCCACCCAATAGATCCTGCCATTGCCCGGCCTGCAGGTAACGACGCACCTCGAACGAACGTGCAGCATCACCCTTGTTCAGCAGCACCAGCGCCGTCTGCGCGGTATCACCATGCTGCAGCACACGGTAGAAAACCGCCTCATCGCCCTGCAATCGCTCGTTTACCTGCAAGCCGCGCTGCAACGCAGGCGTTGCCTCACGCAATTTGGCAATGCGCTGAAGCGGCGCGAAGATCGGGCTCTGGTCTGCTTCATCCACCCGCTGCTGACCGAAGTAGGCACGATTACCCGCATGCTCGGCGCGGCCGCGCATGAAGCCGGTTTCCGAGCCGTAATAGAGCACCGGAATCCCGCGTGCTGTGAACAACCAGTTGTGCGCGTCGATGAAACCGGCATCGCTGGCATCCAGACGCGCCATGTCATGGTTGTCGTAGAAACTCATCAACGCATACGGATTGGCATACGGGCCGCCGCTCAGATGCAGCGGTTCGGCCAGCGCTTCAAAGCCTTTCTGCTCCTTGCCGAATACCGACGACATTGCACCGCGCAGCGGGAAATCCAGCACGCTGACGTTGGCGTTCGCCGGCCAGGTGTGCTCGGCAATCTTCGCTGCGTCGTAGTCGAAAGCTTCGCCGAACATGAACATGCCCGGGTGCTCGGCGCGGATGCGGTTTACGAATTCATGCCACCACGGATGCGGCAGCCAGCCGATGGTATCGATGCGCAAGGCATCCACGCCCTGCGCGGTCCACTGCAGGTAGGCGCCTACCAGGTAATCCATCACTGCCGGATTGTGCTCGTTGAAATCCGACAGCTCAGCGAGGTTGCCGTCGAAAATAGAGCCCTTGCTGCCATCGACCGGGCCGATGTTGTTGTAGAACGCGTGCAACGGGTTGTGCTTGGGATCAAGCTTGTCTGGGGCAAGGTTCTGATGGTCGGCGATCAACTTGCCGTCCTTGTCGAATATCTGCCCGAACTGCGGCTGCCGCTTGGGCATGGTCCAGGCTGGCGAACCGTGGTTGCCGACGATATCCAGCACCACTTTCAGCTTGGCGTCGTGCAGGCCTTTCGTCAGGCCTGCGAAATCCAGGTCTGCGCTGGGCAGGTGCTCATCCAGCTTGTAGAAATTGATGCCCCAATAACCGTGATAGCCGGTCTTGCCGCGGTCAGTCAGGGTGCTGGTGCAGCTTATCGGCTTGCTGCCGGTGAAAGCCTGATCGGGGTTGTCGATGATCGGCGTGATCCACACCGCGCCAAAGCCGAGCTGGCGGATGTAGTCGGCGTTGTTCAACACGCCCTTGAAGTCGCCGCCGAGGTAGCCGATGTTGCCGTCGATCTTGTCCGGGCACGGCACCGGGATATCGAAGGTGCGGTTTTCGCCGCCCTGGTCGCGATGGTCGTTGCTGGTATCGCCATTGACGAAACGGTCGGTGACCACGAAGTACACCGCATCACTGGCAAATGGCTCGGTGGTGCCGATGTAATCCGGCCTTTCATCAGCCAAAGAAGAACCTGCCACCACTGCCAGACAAATCGCTACCGCCAAACGACTACGCATCACACCACCTCCTGTTGCGACGGAACCCGCAGTACGAACAATCCAGCCACGAACAGGCTGCAACCACCCAGCACCAGCACGTGGATGGGATCGCCACCCAACCAGTTGCGCAGGGCAAAGCCCAAGGCGCTGGCGGCAACCAGCTGCGGGATCACGATGAAGAAATTGAAAATGCCCATGTAAACGCCCATTTTCGCCGCCGGCACGCTGTCCGACAGCAGCGCGTATGGCAGCGACAGGATCGAGGCCCAGGCAAAGCCGACGCCGACCATCGACAGCAACAGCCAATGCGGGTCCTTGATCAGCATCAGCGAGATCAAACCCAACCCGCCCAGCCACAGATTGACCAGATGGCTCCAGCGCAGGCCGATGGCACGCACCATCAGCGGGATGACCAATGCCGCCACGGCGGCGAAGCCGTTGTAGGCACCGAACAACACACCTACCCAGTTCGCGCCTTCGTTGTAGGCAGCAGACTGCGTGTCGGTGGAACCGAAGTGCGTGCCAGCCACCGCTGCGGTGGTGTAGATCCACATCGCAAACAACGCGAACCAGGAGAAGAACTGCACCCAGGCCAAGCGCCGCATCGTGCCCGGCATGCTGCGCAGGTCGTCGACGATGGTGGCCAGCATATGCGTGCCGGGCAGCACCCGCGCCACGCCGAGCAGCAGGCCGTAGCTGGCACACAGGCCGGCCAGCACGTAGAGCATGCGGTCGCCTTGGCACCAGGCTATCAACACTGCCAGCAACACACCCAGACCCAGCCACAGGCCAATCTGGCTCCACTGCGGCAAGCCGCCGACGCGTTGCGTCGAATGCACAGCGGACGGCTCCGCATCATCGAAGCCGGCCAGCTCGGCCGGTGAATACTCGCGCGTGCTGAACACCGTCCAGCTCATCGCCAGCAGCAGCACCGCCGCGCCGAAGTAGAAGGCATAACGCACCGTATCCGGCACTTCACCCGGTCCCGCGGTATTGGCCACGCCGAAATGGGCAAGGATGAAGGGCAGGAAGCTGGCCACCACCGCGCCCACGCCGATGAAGAAACTCTGCATCGAAAAACCGGCTGGGCGTTGCTTTGGCGACAACTGGTCACCGACAAAGGCGCGGAACGGCTCCATCGAGATATTGATCGAGGCGTCCAGCACCCACAGCGTGCCGGCGGCGATCCACAGCGTCGGCGAGTTGGGCATGACCAGCAGCGCAAGCGTGGTCAACACCGCGCCGATCATGAAGTAGGGGCGGCGGCGGCCCCAGCGCGTCCAGGTGCGGTCGGACAGATAGCCGATCACCGGCTGCACCAGCAGCCCGGTCAGCGGTGCGGCAATCCACAGCCCCGGCACCGCATCCATCGGCGCACCCAGCGTTTCAAAGATACGGCTGGCATTGGCGTTCTGCAGCGCGAAGCCGAACTGGATACCCAGGAAGCCAAAACACATGTTCCAGATCTGCCAGAACGACAGCTGCGGTTTGCTATTCATCAAGCGCTTCCCCCCTCCGGGAATCACGGATGCGATGTTGGGCGCGGATGCGCTGCAGCCATGGTAGAGGGCGCACCTGTGATCTGCACCGCTGTTGCATACGTATTCAATGCGGCATTGCCCCCACAGTGGCCTCGACCGGGGAATAGTGGCGCCACGTGCCAACCCTGAAGGGCGGCGCGCCGACCAGAACCCGGAGTTGAGACCCGCATGGCTGATACACGCCCCACCCCTGCCCGCCTGTCGCTGAAGGCCGCGTTCGCGCTGCTGCTGGTCAGCTGCCTGCCGGCCCACGCTGCCGATCTGGCGCGCGTTACCTCCCCCGACAAGCAGCTTGTCGTGGTCGTCGAATCCCAGCACGAAGGCCGGCCTTCGTACCGCGTTGAACGCGATGGCCAAGCAGTGATCGCACCGTCGCGGCTGGGCATGCTGCTTGGCGACGGCCGTCTGGAGCGTAATGTCGCCCTGACCGGACAGTCGCAACGCAGCTTCGATGAAACCTGGGAGCAGCCCTGGGGCGAGCGCCGCCTGACACGCAACCATTACAACGAACTGCGCGCCAGCTTCACCGAGAAGCCCGGCGCCGGCCGCAACTACGAGCGCCGTTTTGACGTGGTGTTCCGCGTCTATGACGACGGCATCGGCTTCCGCTACGAATTCCCGCAGCAGGCCGGCATGAAGCAGGCGCAGATCCACGCCGAGCTGACCGAGTTCGCGCTGGCGCGCCCGGCCACCGCCTGGTGGATTCCCGCCTTCGAGTGGAACCGCGAGGAATACCTGTACCACCAGACCCCGTTGAAGGAAGTCGGCACCGCGCAGACCCCATTGACCCTGCGCAGCGACAACGGCCTGCATATCTCCATCCACGAAGCCGCGTTGGTCGACTACGCCGGCATGAACCTGGCCCGTGGTGATGGCGACATCCTGCGCGCAACGCTCACACCGTCCAGCAGCGGTGCGCCGGTCGTGCGCACCCTGCCCTTCAACACCCCGTGGCGCACCATCACCATCGGCGAGAAGGCCGGCGATCTGGCCGAATCCAGCCTCATCCTCAACCTCAACGAGCCCAACGCCATCGGCGATGTGAGCTGGTTCAAGCCGGCCAAATATGCCGGCGTGTGGTGGTCGCTGCACCTGGAGACCGAGACCTGGGCGACCGGTCCCAAACACGGCGCCACCACCGAGAACACCCGCCGTTACATCGACTTCGCCGCCGCCAATGGCTTCCGTGGCGTGCTGGTGGAAGGCTGGAACATCGGCTGGGATGGTGACTGGTTCGCCAACGGCGAGGCCTTCGACTTCACCCGCGCTACCCCGGATTTCGACCTGCCGCGCCTTGCCAGCTACGCCGCCGGCAAGGGCGTGCACCTGATCGGCCACCACGAAACCGCCTGCGCGGTCAGCCATTACGAACGCCAGCTGCCCGCCGCGCTGGACCTGTATGCGCGCAACGGCGTGGATGTGATCAAGACCGGCTACGTCTGCGATGCCGGTGACATCCACCGCCAGGATCAGGTCGATGGCCCGATCACCCGTGAATGGCACGAAGGCCAGTGGATGAGCAACCACAACCTGCGCGTACTGCAGCAGGCCGCCGCCAAGCACATCGCGATCAACTCACACGAGCCGATCAAGGACACCGGCCTGCGCCGCACCTACCCGAACTGGGTATCGCGCGAGGGCGCACGTGGCATGGAGTTCAACGCCTGGGGCAACCCGCCCAACCCGCCGGGCCATGAAGCCACGCTGGTGTTCACCCGCATGCTGGGCGGGCCGATGGACTACACCCCCGGCATCGTCAGCCTGAAGGGCCGCAACGGCCTGGCCCTGCGCAGCACCCTGGCCAAGCAGCTGGCCTTGTACGTGGTGCTGTACAGCCCGGTGCAGATGGTCGCCGACCTGCCCGAGCACTACGCCCAGCACCCGGACGCCTTCCAGTTCATCAAGGATGTGGCGGTGGATTGGGAGGAAAGCCATGTGCTCAATGGCGAGGTTGGCCAGTACGTGACGTTTGCGCGCAAAGCGCGCGGCAGCGAGGAATGGTTTGTCGGCAGCGTTGGCAGCGAGAAGCCGCAGGCGCTGGATGTGGCCTTGTCGTTCCTGACCCCGGGCAAGCGTTACCGCGCGGAGATCTACCGCGATGGTGAAGGCGCGAACTGGGAGACGGCACCGTTTGCGTTTGTCCGTGAGACGCGGGTGGTGGGCAGTGGCGACCGCATCAAGCTGCAGCTGGGGTCTGGCGGTGGCGCTGCAGTGCGGTTTGTGCCGGTGGAGTAAGCACCCGGCGTCCTGGAGGCTTTGCTTTGATGCCGTCATTCCTGCGCAGGCGGGAATGACGGCAAGAACAAACGCCGAAACCCGAACCAAAGCGATTACCGCCGGTACGGACCGACGGCGTGAAGACAGAACCGCCGCAGAAAGCGTTTTCACCCCTATCTGCCGCCGCAAAGCCCCATTGAATACGTATGCAGCCCAGCGCCACGGGCTTGCCCGCTGATTACCATGCGAGTCAGTCGCAAGCAGCAAAAAAACAGCGATGCATCCCCCACCCAAAAAAATACGGGGGAGCACAAAAAACAACCAAACGACATCACCTGGGAGAGGGGAGTATGTTGAACACCAAGCGCAATCTGCTGAGCGTTGCACTGGCCTCAGCCATCACATTGACTGCCACCGGCGTGCACGCACAGACCGTGGACGACGAGACCAAAGCGAAAGCCAAGGCCGAAGCTGTCGACCTGGACACCGTCACCGTCACCGGCATCCGCCGCGGCATCGAGAGCGCGATCTCGGTCAAGCGTGACTCGTCCTCGATCGTGGAAGCCATTTCGGCCGAAGACATCGGCAAGCTGCCGGACGTCAGCATCGCCGAATCCATCGCCCGCCTGCCCGGCCTGGCCGCCCAGCGCGTTGCCGGCCGCGCCCAGGCCATCAGCGTGCGCGGCCTGTCGCCCGACTTCGCCACCACCCTGCTCAATGGCCGCGAAATGGTCAGCACCGGCGACAACCGCTCGGTGGAATTCGACCAGTACCCGTCCGAGCTGATCAGCGGCGTCACCGTGTACAAGACCCCCGACGCAGGCCTGGTCGGCCAGGGCCTGTCCGGCACCCTGGACATGCAGACCGTGCGCCCGCTCAGCTACAGCGAGCGCGTCATCGCCGTCAGCGGCCGCTACCAGAAGAACTCGCTGGGCGAAGCCGCTGGCGAAGATCCGTACGGCAACCGTCTCAACTTCAGCTATGTCGACAAGTTCGCCGACAACACCATCGGCCTGGCCATCGGCATCTCCCACTCGGAAATGTCCAAGCAGGAAAACCAGGTCGGCCTGTACGAGCCGTGGCAGGCCATCGGCGACAACTGGCGCCCGGGCGTGGCTGCCGGCACCTTCTATTCCGACGGCATCAAGGCGTTGCGCCGTACCGGCAATTCCAAGCGCGATGGCGTGATGGCGACCCTGCAGTTCCGGCCGAACAACAGCTGGACCAGCACGCTGGATACCTTCTATACCAAGGCCAAGGAACACGACACCGCCAACCAGATGGAAATCCATCTGGGCGACTTCAACGGCACCAATGATCCGGACAAGATCCGCCTGGACGTCACCGACGTGGTCGTGAACGGCAATGGAAGCTTTGTCAGCGGCACGGCACACAACGTTTATCCGCTGATCCGCGGCATGTACAACAACCGCGAAGACACGATCAAAGCTGTCGGCTGGAACAACGAATTCACCTTCGGCGATGTCCGCGTGGTGGCCGACGTCAGCTGGTCCAAGGCCGAGCGTGATGAGCTGAACCTCGAGAACAACCTGCAGTTGCTGCCGGCGCCGATGCTGGACTCGGTGAAATTGAATTTCGGCGGCGGCAAGTTCCCGCAGTTCACGCCGGGCTTTGATTATTCGGACTACACCAAGCTCTACCTGACCAACACCATCTATGGTTCCGGCTACGGCAAGACGCCGCATGTCGACGATGAATTGAAGGGCTTCAAGCTGGCAGCCACCTTCCCGGTGCCGGATGGCTTCAGCTGGTTCTCCGACTTCGACGTCGGCATGAACTACGCGGATCGCAGCAAGAACAAGACCCAGGCCGAGGGCAACATCAACCTCGGCGCACAAGGCATCACCAGCATTGCCGCCGACCTGCAGTACAAGCCGGTCAACCTCGGCTTTGCCGGCGCCGGCTACATCCCGGCCTGGAACGTGCCTGCTGCAGTTGGCCGCTACATGACGTTCAACCCGACCACCACCGAGAGCTACCTGATCCCGAAGCAATGGACGGTGGACGAGAAGATCACCACCACCTTCCTGCGTGCCAACATCAGCACCCAGATCGGCTCGATCCCGGTGCGCGGTAATGTCGGCATCCAGGCCCAGCATGTTGACCAGTCCTCGCGCTCCAACTACTGGGATGGTTCGCAGCCGGTTGGCAGCCAGGTCATTCCGATCAACGCCGGCAAGAAATATCTGGACTTCCTGCCGAGCTTGAACCTGGCCTTCGAACTGCCGGCCGAGAACACCATCCGTTTCGCCGTGGCCCGTCAGGTCGCGCGTCCGCGCGTCGATGAACTGCGCGCCTCGATGGAGTTCGGCATGGACACCAACAACGGTAAGCCCGGCTCCAGCGGCGGCAACCCGACCCTGGATCCGTGGGTAGCCAACGCAGTTGACCTGTCCTGGGAAAAGTACTTCGGCAACAAGGCCTATGTGGCCGCCGCGGTGTTCTACAAGGATCTGAAGAGCTACATCTACACCGAGAAGCGTGACGGCTACGATTTCACCAACCAGGTAGCCGAGTGGCTGAAGGTTGGCACCAATGCAGCCCAGCTGAAGGTTCCAGCGCAGTCGATCGGTTACTACACCGCACCCTTCAACGGCACCGGTGGCAGCCTGCGCGGTGCCGAATTGACCGCCTCGTTGCCGCTGGACCTGTTCTCCGACGCCCTGCGTGGCTTCGGTGTGGTGGCCAGCGCCAGCTTCAACGACAGCGACATCATGATCAAGCCGGATCCGGCCAACACCTCCAGTGTGGGCAGCGAGCCGATCATGCTGCCGGGCCTGTCCAAGCGCGTTTACAACTTCACTGCTTACTACGAGAACAGCGGATTTGAAGTGCGTTTGAACCAGCGCAAGCGTTCGGACTTCATCGGCGAGATCGGCAACTTCAACGGCGCCCGCACCCTGCGTTATGTCAAGGGTGAGGATGTGCTGGATGCACAGGTGGGTTACAGCTTCGACGACGGCAAGATGTTCAAGGGCCTGAGCCTGTTCCTGCAGGCCAGCAACCTGACCAACTCCAAGTACGAAACCTATGCCGGCACCAAGGACCGTCCGCTGGAAACCGTGGAATGGGGCCGCACTTACCAAGTGGGTGTGAACTACAAGTTCTGATTGGTTCTGGTTGGAAGTGCATTGGAGGCCCGCTGCTTTTGCAGCGGGCCTTTTGCGTTGTAAACAGTCCTGGCGTTTTCCGTATTCCAGAAGGAATTTGCCGAAATTTGTTGCAACCAAAGCATTGGCTGACTAGTTGTGGTTGTGGTTGTGGTTGTGGTTGTGGCTGTTGCTGTGGCTGTTGCTGTGGCTGTTGTGATGATGACTGTGGTTGTTGTTGCTGTTGTTGTTGAAGTTATGCCCCCATTCCCGCGCAGGCGGGAATCGCTCTGGCCTTTGGCTCTTGGCTCTTGGCACTTGGCACTTGGCTCTTGGATTTTGGCTGTTGGCTCTTGGCTCGTGGGTCTTGGCTCTTGGCTTTTGGCACTTGGCTCTTTGCTTTCCCTTCTCCCGCCTGCGGGGGAAGGTGCCCGTAGGGCGGATGGGGGGAGCTCTGGCTCTGGCTCTGGCTTTGGTTTTGGTTTTGGGCTTTGGCCTGCTTTTAGAAGCGCCCTCACCCAAACCCCTCTCCCGCAGGCGGGAGAGGGGCTTGAGCCAGAGCCAGAGCCAAAACCAAAACCAAAGCCAAAGCCAAAGCCAAAGCCGAAGCCGAAGCCAGGGCCAGAGCAGGGCCAGAGCCAAGGCCAAGGCCAAAAGCAATAACCAAAATCCAAAAGCCAAAAAAAAGGCGGAGATGTTATCTCCGCCTGCACAAAAGAGAGAGCAACAAAAACTCAGCTGCGACGCGCGCAATACACCGCGTGTCCAGGCAGTACCAGTTCACCAGCCTCTACAGCACCCGCGACCGGACCCGGCAGCGCCAAAGCCTGCCACTCACCCGCCGGCAACGCGTGCCGCACGGTCTCGCCCGACAGATTGAAGGCAAGCAACAAGGTCTCATCACCGGCCTGGCGTTCGAACAGCAGCACCGGCTCGGCACTGTCCAGGAAGCGAATCGAACCCTCGACCAGGGCCGGATGCGCCTTGCGCCAGCTCAGGAAGCTGCGGAATGCGTGCAGCACCGAATCGCCATCCACTTCCTGCAGCTGCACCGACAAAGCCTGATGTTCGGCAGGAATCGGCAACCACGGCTTGCCAGTAGTAAATCCAGCCAATGCCCCATCGGTCCACGGCATCGGCGTACGACAACCGTCGCGCCCCTTGAAGTTCGGCCAGAAGGTAATGCCGTAGGGATCCTGCAACGCCTCGAACGGTACATCCGCTTCGCCAAGACCCAGCTCTTCGCCCTGATAGATGCACACCGAGCCACGCAGCGAGCAGACCAACGCCGCCAGCATCTTCGCCAACGACGGCTTGGCCGGATGCCCACCCCAACGGGTCACCGCACGCTGTACGTCATGGTTGGAAACCGCCCAGCACGGCCAGGACTCGCCCATTGCCGCTTCCAGCCGCTCGACGGTGCCGCGGATGTAGGCCGCGCTGTAATCATCCACCAGCAGCTCGAAGCTATAGCCCATGTGCAGGCGGCCCGGCGCGGTGTACTCGGCAGTCGTCGCCAGCGAATCCTCCGACGAGATTTCGCCCAGTGTCACCGCCTGCGGGTACTGGTCCAGCAAGGCACGCAGGCGTTCGAGGAAGCCAATATTTTCCGGCCGCGTGTTGTTGTAGTAGTGGTACTGGAACGCATACGGATTGTCCGGGCTGAAACCACGGCCAATACGCTCGCTTTCCGGCTTGGGCGGATTGTCGCGCAGCTGCGCGTCATGGAAGCAGAAGTTGATCGAATCCAGGCGGAAACCATCGACTCCACGATCCAGCCAGAACTTCACGTAATCCAAGGTTGCCTGCTGCACCGCCGGATTATGGAAATCCAGGTCCGGCTGCGAGGCCAGGAAGTTGTGCAGGAAATACTGCCGACGCCGCGGCTCCCACTGCCAGGCCACGCCACCGAAGATGGACAGCCAGTTGTTAGGCGGGCTGCCGTCATCGCGCGCATCGGCCCACACATACCAATCGGCCTTGGGATTGTCGCGGCTCTCGCGGCTTTCCTTGAACCAGGCATGGTCCACCGAGGTATGGCTGAACACCTGGTCGATCATCACCTTCAGGCCCAGCGCGTGCGCCTTGGCCAGCAAGCGGTCGAAATCGGCCAGATTGCCGAACAGCGGGTCCACATCGCGGTAGTCGGCGATGTCGTAGCCGAAATCAGCCATCGGCGACTTGAAGAACGGCGACACCCAGATCGCATCCACGCCCAGCGAAGCCACGTACTCCAGGCGATCAATGATGCCCGGCAGGTCGCCGACGCCGTCGCCATTGGTGTCCAGGTAGCTGCGCGGGTAAATCTGGTAGATGACGGCACCGCGCCACCATGGAGTCTTGGACATCGAACGCCCCCCTACGGGCCTCAGAGCCCCTGTTTCAGGGCCGCGAAATGTATGCCGGCCAGCTTAGCGTCGGTGCTTTGCCGGCGGAGTCGCTTGCATACGTATTCACTGCGCAAAGGCCCGGTTCTGTTCGGTTTTCGGCCCCGACGGGCCGCCTGCGCCCACACCGCCTATAATCCCGGTGGTACCCCCTGAAGTCTTCCTATGAGCATCGCTGAACATATCCGCCCCGCGCTGGGCCTGCCTGCCATCCAGACCCTTGCCGCAGCGGACATGGCTGCCGTCGATGCCCTGATCCGTCGCCGCCTGTCTTCGGATGTGGTGCTGATCAACCAGATCGCCGACCACATCGTCTCGGCCGGCGGCAAGCGCCTGCGGCCGATGCTGGTGATGCTGGCCGGCCACGCGGTCGGCGGCGCCGGCCCGGAGCACCACCAGCTGGCGGCGATCATCGAGTTCATCCACACCTCCACCCTGCTGCACGACGATGTGGTCGACGAATCCGACCTGCGCCGTGGCCGCAGCACCGCCAACGCCTTGTGGGGCAATGCCCCCAGCGTGCTGGTCGGTGACTTCCTGTACTCGCGCAGCTTCCAGCTGATGGTCGAGCTGGAGCGCATGGCGGTGATGCAGATCCTGGCCGACACCACCAACCGCATCGCCGAAGGCGAGGTGCTGCAGCTGCTGCACGTGCATAACCCGGATACCGACGAGGCCGCCTACCTGCGGGTGATCGAGCGCAAGACCGCGGTGCTGTTCGCCGCCGGCACCCGCCTGGGCGCGCTGGCCACCGGTGCCGACGAAGCCGTGCAACAGAAGCTCTACGACTACGGCATGCACCTGGGCTATGCCTTCCAGATCGCCGACGATGTACTGGATTACTCTGCCAATGCCGACGAACTTGGCAAAAACCTGGGCGACGACCTGGCCGAGGGCAAGGCTACCCTGCCGCTGATCCACGCCATGGCGCACTCGGACGAAGTGATCCGTAATCGCCTGCGCGAGATCGTGCAGGACGGCGATGCCAGCGCGATGCCAGAGGTACTGGCTGCGATCCACGCAACCGGTGGTCTGGAATACAGCCGCAAGCGTGCCGTTGAATACGCCAACGCCGCCGAGCAGGCGCTGGACGGCCTGCCGGAAACCGATGCCGTTGCCGCCCTGCGCGGTCTGGCCCGTTACGCCATCGAACGCAGCCACTGATCGCGATGGCGGGATTGCAGCAGTTCAACGAGGACGAACGCGCGGTGCTGTTGGCGGTGAAAGGTGTCGGTGCCACGGTGGTGGCGCGGCTGGAGCAGCTGGGGTTTCATTCCCTGCAACAGCTGGCCCAGGCCGAAACCGGCGATGTCGTCAGCCAGGCCTCGGCAATGCTGGGCAGCAGCTGTTGGCGCAACAGCCCGCAGGCGCGGGCGGCGATCAGCGGGGCGATCGTGGCGGCGCAGAGCCGCGCTCCTTTGTAGGAGCGGCGTGAGCCGCGAAGCCACAGTTGTTCCCGGCGCTACCGAACGCAAACCACCATTGCCGCATCCCGTGCAGACAGCATTTGCCGCGATCTGACAGATGATCAGCTTCGCGGCTTATGCCGCTCCTACAAACCTGCAGACCTGAGACATCCCTGGTGAGGCCTCTGCCGAGCATGGCTTGGCACTACCGCTTTGAGATTGCTGGTGAAGCCCCTGCCGAGCATGGCTCGGCACTACCAAAAGCATTAGTCCCCTAGCCGCTCTTCCAGGAAGTTGTCCATCATCTTCCAGGCGCGCTTGGCGGCTCGTGGGTCGTACAGGCAGCCCGGTGGGCTGTTGGCGTCTGACTCGGCGAAGCAATGCACCGCGCCGCTGAAATTGACGAACTGCCAGTCGGCCTTGGCGGCGTCCATTTCACTGCCGAAGTTGGCGATGTCCTCGGCGGTGACACCGCGATCAGCCGCGCCGTTGAGCACCAGGATCGGCACCTTGCCGCTGCCGGCTGCTGCCGGGGCCGGGGTCGATAAGCCGCCGTGCAGGCTCACCACGCCCGCCAACGGCATGCCGGCACGGGCCATTTCCAGCACGGTGGTGCCGCCGAAGCAGAAACCCACGGCAGCGATCTGCGATGCATCCAGCGGAACCTTGCCAGCCTGTGCCTTCAACGCAGCCAACGCCGCAGCCGCACGGGCGCGCAACAGTGCCCTGTCCTCACGCAACGGTTTGGAAGCAGCCGCCGCCGCATCGTTATCCTTGGGCCGCACGTTCTTGCCGTAAACATCGGCTACCAGCACCACATAGTCATCGCCGGCAATCTGCTCGGCCTTGGCTATCGCCGAAGCGTTGACGCCACGCCAGTTCGGCACCATCACCACGCCGGGACGGCGCGCGTCACCTTCGTCGTCGTAGACCAGCACGCCACTGAAGGTGGTGCCGTCGTGCTGCCACTCCAGCGGCTGCGACTTCATCGCGGCCCATGCCGGCGTTGCCACCAGTCCCAGCATCGTCACTGCAGCCCATCGCCACTTGTTCATGCCTGCGCTCCTGAGAAGAGGTCGGAGGCATCCTGTCGATATCGCCTCCCGTGGCGCATTGTGCATTGGCGGCGTTACGCAGGTGTGCTTGGATAGGCAACCCCAACGTGTCCTTCTGCATATGAGCCTCGTCGATACCTTCCTTTCCGGCCTTGTGCCGCGCCTGCCGGCAGATGACGCCCCGATGTGGCGCTGGGTAGAAGGCGCAAGCCAGTCCGACCTGCAACGCCTGCAGCGACAGTGGCCGCAGGTACCGGCAAGCCTGCTGGAGCTACTGGCGCAGATGGATGGCAGCCACTACCGGGACTACCCGCAAGGTGAGGTCAACGTGCTGATGCTTGGCTCGGACGTCGGCGACGGCAGCTATCCCTACTACCTGCGGTCGGTACAGCAGATCTTCGAGGACAGCGCGCAGTGGGACGACAGCATCCGTTCCATCTACGAAGAATGGCTGGACGACGAACCGGAGATTCTCGGTGCCGGCATCGATGCCGACGTGCCGATGGGCAGGCGCCTGTGCTTCTCGCACTGCATGAACAACGGCGGCACCTCGATGCTGTACCTGGATTTCGATCCTGCCGACGGCGGCATCAGTGGCCAGGTCGTTCGCTACCTGCACGACCCGGACAGCTATGCGGTGATCGCGCCCAGCTTCGATGCCTATCTGCAGCAGCTGATCGACGGCGATTACGCCTTCACCGACGAAGAGGAGTGATCTGCAGGGAGCGGGTGGCGCCGGCTGACAGTCAGCGCCACTTCGGCCTCGGCCAAGGCCTTACAGGATGCCGATACCCGGAATCGCACTGATACTGTCCGGATCAAACCCGGCCAGCTCGGCGAAGTGTCGACCACGCGCAACATAGTCCTTGTAGGCACCAAAGCTCGGCGCGCCCGGCGACAGCAGCACTACCCCGCCCTGCCCGCCCAACGCAGCACGCGCCAGTTCCACCGCATGCGGCAGATCGGTCGCGGCGTGCAGGCCAAAGCCGCCCGCCTCGGCCAATGGCGCGAGCAGCGTATTGATCCGTGGACCATTGTTGCCCATGGTCACGATCTCGACCGGCGCGTTGTCGCGCATGTGCTCGGCGAAGTCCTGCCAGTCCACGCCGCGATCGTGTCCGCCAACCAGCAGCGCAATGCGCTGGCCGGCGAAGCAATCCAATGCCGCAAGCGATGCGTGCGGCGTGGTGCTGATCGAATCATTCACCCAACGCAGGCCATCGCGTTCGCCCAGCAGCTGCAGGCGATTCGGCAGAGGCCGGAAACTCTGCACCGCAGGTGCCAAGGCAACCGCATCCAGACCGAGGGCTTCCAGCGCGGCCAACACCGCGCACAGATTGCCGCGGTTGTGGCGGCCCGGCAGTGGCGTGTTCGAGGTGTCGAACACCGCTTGATTACCGCGATGCACGACTTCGCCGACCATATGCCAGCCTTCGGGCTGGTTGAACCAGACGATCTGGCTGTGCGGCAGCTGCAGCGCGCGCAGGTGTTCGTCCGTTGCATTGAGCACCGCTACGCGCGGATGCCCGCCGGTCACCAACGACAGCTTGTCGTCGATGTAGCGCTGCTCGCTGCCGTGCCAGTCCAGATGCTCCGGAAAGATGTTCAGCACGATGGCGACGTCCGGCCGCGTGCCGCTGCGGGCGACTTCGCCGGTCTGGTAGCTGGACAGTTCCACCGCCCAGTATTCCGGCGCCGGTTGCGGATCCAATGCTTCCAGCAACGGCAGGCCGATATTGCCGATCAGGCCGGTGCGATGCCCGGCCGCACGCAGCAGATGCGCCAGCAGCGAGGTGGTGGTGCTCTTGCCCTTGGTGCCGGTCACGCAGACCGTGTTCGGCAGCGTGTCATCGGCATCGGCGTGCTCGCTGAACCACAGCGAGGTACCGCCGATGAACTGCGTGCCCTGCGCCAAGGCGTGCTGCGCCTCGGGCTTGTACGGACTGATGCCCGGCGACTTGATCACCACGTCGAACGAAGCCAGCAGCTCACCACTGAGCTCGGTTTCAACGCGCAGGTGTGCATCGCCAAGCGCAAGAATCTCCTCTGCTTCAGCAGCAGAGCAAAGCACCGTCAAACGCGCAGGAAACCGCTCCTGCGAGTCACCGCTGACGACTCCCCATTCCCGATCACGCAGCGCGTGGTAGGCCGCGCGGCCCTCACGCCCCCAACCCCACAGCGCGACCCGCTTGCCTTCAAGCTGCGAAATTCGCACGCAGACGCTCCCACAGTGCTGCCGGGATGCGGTGCTCGCCATCAAATACCAGCAGCGGTTCGATCTGCAGTTCGTCCGCCGACAAGGTCGGTTGGATCAGGTTGGCGAAGCGCTTGACCAGCACATCTTCCTTCCAGTCCGGACGCGATGCCAAGGTCGCCATGGCCGCGCGCGATTCCTTGCCCTCGCCCACGCACTCGAACGGTTTGTGATCCTGGAATTCCAGCAGCGCGTCGTAGCCGCCAGCCTGTTCCATATCGTCCAGCAGGTTGCGACCGAAGATGCGCACCAGGCGGATCTTCGGCATGAACGGGGCCAGCGCCAGGAACACGAAGTGGCACTTCGGGCAGACGCCGCACCAGCGGTTCACCGGGCGCTCGCCGAGGATGTGGAAATTGCGGTTGCAGCTGGAGAAATGCGCGTCGTAGAAATCGGTTTTGGCAAATTGGCGGGCGACCGCCAGTTCCGACAGCGGACGCAGCAACGAGTAATAGTTCAGGTCGGCGGCAATGTGCTGCTGCACGTATTCGCCGAACGCCTTCTCGAAGGCCCAGCCCTTGGACCACTGGTGGTTCACTTCACCGGTACCGGCGATCTGGCTGCCGTAGCTGGCCGAGCGCTCGTTGGAGAACACGACTTGATCGACGCCCTGCACCACCGCAGCCAGCACCATGATCGCCGAGTTCACCGCGGTAACCGGGATATGGCCGTTCCACGCGCCCTGGCGATTGAGCTCGAACAGCTCCGGCGCCAGCGTGCGGCCGATGTTGAGGGTCGGCAGGCCGGTGCGCTCGGCGCAGGCACGGATCAGCTGCGAGCCGCCGATCCAGGTGACGGTTTCGGCGACGCCGGCATTGCGCAGGGCTTCGATGCTGACCAGCGAGTCCTTGCCGCCGCCGATGGCTACTAGGGCGTGGTGGGCGAGGCCAAGCTCAGGAGCAGAAGCGCCCTCACCCCCTGCCCCTCTCCCGTAAACGGACGAGGGGAGCAAAGCGGGGAGCTTGAACCGGTCGCGCAGGTTCAGGCCGTTGCGGTAAGCGAATTCGCCCAGGCCGTTGAAGTACACCGTTTCCACCAACGCGGCGGTGGCCGCGTCGATGGCGTAGCTGTCGATGCTTACCTGCGCCGGCACCGCTGCCTTGTAGTAGCTGACACCTGCAATGAGGTGCAGCAGCTGCAGAGCGCGTTGCACCGCGGCCGTGCGTTCGTCGTCCAACTGGAACGGCGCGCCCGGCACGGTGACGGTCTCGGTCAATTCCGGACCGTCGTCGAAGGCGTATACCAGCCGCGCCACACCGGTGTCCGCGGCGAAATCGCAGCGGACGAAGCGGAAACGGGAAACCTGGTCTTTATCAAAAGCTGTCATGGCGTATCCGGAAATCAAACTGGCCGTGGCGCGTCAGCGCGCAACGGACGACAAAGGTTTTCGCAGCAAACAGACGTCATTGCACTTCATCAATGACGTCCTCGCGCGGCAAGGCGCGTTGGTTATAGGTACTGGCCATGCTGAAACCATAGGCGCCAGCATCGGCGATGACCATCACATCGCCCGGTGCGGTCGCCGCCGGCAGCTTCACCCGCTCGGCGAACACATCGCTGGATTCGCAGATCGGGCCGACCACGCTGAAATCAACATCGCGCTCGGCATCCAGGCGCGACAAGTTGGCGATATCGTGCCAGGCGTCGTACAGCGCCGGGCGCAGCAGGGCGTTCATGCCGGCATCCAGGCCAACGCGGCGCACGCCATCCTTCTCCACTACCTGCGAGGCGTGGGTGAGCAGCACGCCAGACTCGGCCACCATGAAACGGCCGGGCTCGATCGCCAGCTGGAAGGCCGGGTGCACGGCCTTGATGTCGGCCAGGCCCGCGGCCCAGGCGTCCAGATCGAAGGGCTCGTCGTCATCGCTGTACGGCACCGGCAGACCGCCGCCGATATCGAGGATCTCGACGCTGCCGATGCGACGCGCGAAGCCGGCCATCTCATCGACCATCTGCTTCCAGTGGCCACTGTTTTCGATGCCGCTACCCAGGTGCGCGTGCACGCCGGTGATGCGGATATCCAGCGCGCGAGCGGCGGCGATGAACTCATCGACGCGCTGCGCGGAGAGACCAAACTTGGAATCCTTGCCGCCGGTGTTCACCTTCTTGTGGTGACCATCGCCGTGGCCAAGATCGATACGCAGCCACAGCGAACGGCCACGGAACACTTCCGGCCAATGCTTCAGCAGCTCGACGTTGTCGACGGTGACAGTGACGCCACGCGCCAGCACCGCCTGGTATTCGGTGATCGGTGCGAAGCTCGGGGTGAAAAGCACGCGCTCCGGAGTGATACCCGGAACCGAGGCGAACACCAGCTCCACTTCGCCTTGCGATACGCATTCCAGGCCGAAACCTTCGGCAGCGAGGGTGCGCAGGATCTCGGGATGCGAGTTGGCCTTGATCGCGTAGAAACGGCGGTCGATCGCCGGGATCGCCTTCAACTGACGGGCGCGCTCGCGCACCTTGTCCAGATCGTAAATATAGGCCGGCGTGCCTTCTGCGGCCAGCTCCAGCAGCTTCTTCTGCTTGGCCGGCGCCTGCCACCACGGCGTCTGCCGCGGGCGGATGCTGCCGATGATTTCGCGCCAGCGCGGGCCGAACACCTGCTCTTCGTAAACCGGCATCGCACCGCTGTCGATCAGCTCGGCGTGCAGGATCGGCAACAAGCCATCCGCATCGGCCTCGTCGATCACGAAGGTCAGGTTCAAGTCGTTGGAGGACTGCGAAATCATGTGCACGCGCTCCTTGCCGAACGTGGCCCACACGTCGGAGAGCTTGTACAGCAGCGATCGCATGCCGCGACCAACCAGGGTGATCGCCGCGCACGGCACGATCACCTTGACCTTGCAGATCTGCGACAGGTCAGCAGACAGCGCGGCCAGCACGTCGGTGTTGACCAGGTTTTCAGACGGGTCCAGCGACACGGTGACGTTGGTTTCGGCCGAACCGATCAGGTCCACCGACAGGCCATGCTTCTTGAACAGGTTGAACACGTCGGACAGGAAGCCGACCTGCTGCCACATGCCGATGCCTTCCATCGAGATCAGCACGATGCCGTTGCGGCGGCTGATTGCCTTGACGCCCGGCACCGGCTCGGCAGCACCGTCGATGCTGGTGCCCGGCATATGCGGGCGCTCGGTATCGAGGATGGCCATCGGCACGCCGGCATCGCGGCAGGGCTTGATCGAGCGCGGGTGCAGCACCTTGGCACCGGTGGTGGCGATTTCCTGCGCCTCGTAATAGTCCAGGCGTGTCAGCAGGCGTGCATCCGGCACGTCCTTCGGGTTGGCGCTGAACATGCCCGGCACGTCGGTCCAGATTTCAACGCGGCTGGCGCCGAGCAGCGCGCCAAAATAGGCGGCCGAAGTATCCGAGCCGCCGCGGCCGAGGATGGCGGTGCCACCGTCGCCATGGCGGGCAATGAAGCCCTGGCTGATCAGCATGCGGGTGGGCTGCGCCGAGAAGCGCTGCTTGAAGTCACCGCCGCCCTGCCACTGGCAGTTCACCGACAGGCGCTGTGACCACTCGGTCTGGTTGGGCGCGGGCGGCAGGGCGTTCAGCCATTCGCGCGCGTCCATCCAGCCGAAATCCAGGCCGGTGCTGCGCAGATAAGCGGCACCGACGCTGGAGGACAGCAGTTCACCCTGGCCCAGCACTTCGGCCTGCCAGTCCAGCGGACGGCTGGCCGCGCGCGGGTCGTCGAGCAGCGCCTGCAGCGCGGCCAGGCGTTCAGCCAGCACTTCGCTGCCCAGTTCCAGCTCGGCGAGGAATTCATTGTGGCGGGTGACCAGCGCGGCCACGCGCTCGCGGCTGTCGACGGCGCCGTCGGCAATCGCGGTCAATTCGTTGGTGACGCCTGACAAGGCCGACACCACCACCAGCACCCTGCCACCGGTCTCGTCCGCACGTTTTTTCGCCAACTGACCGATCGTGTTCCAGCGATGACGACGCGACACCGAGGTGCCACCGAACTTCAGGACGATCCAGCGATCAGCAATTGGGGAAGCAGACATTGGCTTTGAGGATTCACTAGTGGGAGAAAGACCCGGCAATGCGGGCGGAACCCCTGATTCTATGCCAAGGCCGCTGTGCCGGGACGGCTGAGTTACCAGCGATACCATCGCCGCCCGGCCTCCCCTCCCGGGATGCAGAAAGTAGCATTTGCAACGATCCGGGTCATCTTTGGGTGAATGGGGGGAGCGAACCGGGGATTGGCAATGACGACATTCCGCACGCTCATGCCTAAGCTGAGCTGCCCTGCTCCACCCGCAAACCATGCGCCAACGCCGTTATCTGCAATTGGACGTCTTCGCCGCCCGCCCCGGCAGCGGCAACCCGCTGGGTGTCATCCTCGACAGCGATGGCCTGGATACCGCCGCCATGCAGGCCCTCGCCGCCTGGCTGAACCTCTCCGAGACGGTCTTCTTCCTGCCGCCGGACGACGGCGCCAGCTACCGCATCCGCATCTTCACCCCCAGCAGCGAGCTCCCCTTTGCCGGCCACCCCAGCGTCGGCGCGGCGTGGGCCGCAGTCACTTCGGGCTTGGCAATACCAATTGCCGGCCAGTTGATACAGCAATGTGCTGCGGGTCTGCTGCCAGTGCAGGTAAGCGGACCTGAAGACGCTCCAACCATCCTGTTGGCCAGCCCTCCCGCCAAGCAGCTGCAGACCACGCCGGGCGCTGTACCAGGTCAACTCCAGGCATTGCTCGCTCCCGGCAACGCCCCCGAACTCTGGGACAACGGCCCACGCTGGTGGCTTTTGCCTGCCCGCGATGCCGCCAGCCTCCGTGCGCTGGTTCCAGACATGCCCGCAATCCGTGACTGGAGCATCGCCACCGGTGCGACCGGCGTTGCGGTGTTTGCGGCCGACGCCGGCCCCGACCAAGCGCTGGTGACCCGGGCATTCTGCCCGGCCGATGCAGCGGATGTGCCCGAGGACCCGGTCACCGGCAGCGCCAATGCATTGATTGCCGCGTGGCTGCAGCAGCGCGGGCAGTTGCCGGGAAATAGCGACAACTACATGGTCAGCCAAGGCCGCGAAGTGGGGCGCGATGGCCGCGTACAGGTATCAATCGACGCGCAAGGCACAGCCTGGATCGGCGGACAGGTGCAAGCGGTTATCGGCGGACAGGTGCACTGGTGAGCTGCCCAGCCGTCGTCTGGAACCGATTCGCAATGTCTGTTCGCCGCTATCTGCAGTTGGATGTGTTCGCCGCCCGTGCTGGCACCGGCAACCCGCTGGGTGTCATCGTCGACAGCGAAGGTCTGGATGATGCTGCCCTGCAGGCCATCGCCGCCTGGCTGAACCTGTCCGAGACCATCTTCTTCCTGCCGCCGGACGAAGGCGCCAGCTACCACATCCGCATTTTCACCCCGAAGGGTGAGCTGCCCTTCGCCGGACATCCCAGCGTCGGTGCCGCCTGGGCCGCCGTGGAGCTTGGCCTGGCCACGCCGGATGACAATGGCCAGCTGATCCAGCAATGCAAAGCCGGTCTGCTGCCGGTACGGGTTCAGGGCGGCCGCTGGTTCCGCCAGATCCACGTGCGCAGCCCGCAGGCAGAGCGCCGCGATACCACCCTCGAGACCTTGCCCGAAGGCCTGGCAGCGCTGGCCAAGCCCGG
Source organism: Stenotrophomonas sp. STEN038 (assembly GCF_056759895.1). NCBI lineage: Bacteria > Pseudomonadati > Pseudomonadota > Gammaproteobacteria > Lysobacterales > Lysobacteraceae > Stenotrophomonas > Stenotrophomonas sp. STEN038. Next base: position 64,509 of record NZ_JBRRDW010000005.1, on the reverse strand, counting down.
CCACAGCCCGGAGCTGTGGAACAACGGCCCGGACTGGTGGTTGCTGGAAGCAGGCAGCGAAGCCGCCCTGCGCCGCTACAAGCCGGAGCTGGCCGCCATCGGCGCCATGCCAGGCCGCGGCAAGCTGGCGGTGTATGCGCCTGCCGACCGACCGGATGTGGGCTACCAGTATGTGGTGCGCGCCTTTGCACCCGGCGTTGGGGTCAACGAAGACCCGGTCACCGGCAGCGCCAACGCACTGGTTGCCGCGCAGTTGTTGGCGCAGGGCCGGATCAAACCCTTCCAGCAGTACCTCGCCAGCCAGGGCCGCGAGCTCGGCCGCAATGGCGAGGTGCGGGTGGAAGTGGATGCGGAGTCCAACATCTGGATTGGTGGCGAAGTGCAGCAGGTTATTGCTGGGCAGATTGAGTGGTGAGCGGTATCCGACAGAACGCAGCGATCCGCTTTTTCTTCTCCCGCCTGCGGGAGAAGGTGCCCCGTAGGGGCGGATGAGGGGAAGCGTGCGAAGCACGCATGCCTTTGCTGTTTTTCTTTGTGATCCCTCAACCGCGCAAAAACCAGAGCAAGCGGACTTCGTCCGCCCCCCCTCACCCCAACCCCTCTCCCGCTGGCGGGAGAGGGGCTAAAGCAAAAGCCAACTGCAACTGCCAAAGCAACGGCCACGGCCAAAGCAACAGCAACAGCAACAGCAACAGCAACAGCCTCACAGCATCCGGACATCCCATGACCACCCGCCGCTTCCTGCAACTCGACGTCTTCGCCCCGCGCCCCGGCACCGGCAATCCACTGGCCGTCGTACTCGATGCCGATGGCCTGGACGATGCCGCCATGCAGGCCATCGCCCGCTGGACCCGCCTGCCAGAAACTACTTTCATCTTCGCCCCGACCAAACCCGGCAGCAGCTACGGCATCCGCATGTTCGCGCCGCAGAAGGAAGTGCCGTTCGCCGGCCATCCCAGCGTCGGCAGCGCGCATGCCGTGCTTGAAAGCGGCGTAGCAACAGCCATCGACGGACAACTGGTACAGGACGGCATCGCTGGCCAGTTGCCTTTGCAGATCAGCGAACACGACGGCGTGCGCAGCATCGCCATCCGCACCCCGCGCGCTTCGGTGGCCGAGATCGTCACTGCGGACGATCCACGCCTGCAGCCTGCCATCACCGGCTGGTCGCTGGGCACGCTGCCGCCGGCCTTGATGGATGGCGGCCGCCGTTGGTGGGTTGTCGAAGTCGCTGATGAAGCCACTCTCCGCGCACTCAACGCGGACTGGGATGCAATCGCCAAGCTCGCTGAATCCACCGGCGCGATGGGCGTATTCGCCTATGCGCGCGCCGCTGGCGACGGCTACCAACTGGTGGTCCGCGCCTTCGTAGGCAATGGCCGTCGTTTTGAAGATGCTGCTTCCGGTGCCGCCAATGCGGTGTTGGCCGCCTGGCTGGACGAGCGCGATGCCCTGCCCGGCGTGGATAAGCGCTACACAGCCAGCCAGGGCCGCGAAGTCGGTCACGACGCCCTGCTGGAACTACGCATCGACGCACACGGCGATGTCTGGTCCGGTGGACAGGTGCAGACCGTGATCCGCGGAACCATCGATTGGTGATGCGGTCAGAGTCTCACCAGTAGCCGATCACGACACGGAGTTTGGAATGCGCAGATGGATCTCACTGCTGATGCTGTTGTTCGCCTTCACCGCGTGCGCTGCGCAACCTTCGGCGCAGCCGACGAAAGCACTGTTCGTTGGCAACAGCCTCATCTACGTGGGCAACCTGCCAGCAACCTACGCTGCGCTCAGCGCCGCCAATGGCCATCCGCTGCAGAGCCAGATGATCGTCAAAGGTGGCGCGCTACTGGACGACCGGGTTGCGGATGGCTCGGTTCAACGTGCATTGGCCGAGCATCGCCCGCAACTGTTGGTCCTGCAGGAGCAAGGCGGCGCCCTGCTGTGCTGGCCCGACGAAGCCGCCTGTGCAAAATCGCAGGCGGCGATCAGGACGCTGGCAAAAGCCGGTAGCGACGCAGGCGCACGCGTACTGCTGCTGGGCAGCTACCAGGCACACCCGGCAGCATCCGCTCGCCTGATCGCCAAGGAAGCGGCAGCTGCAGAACAGGCCGGCATTCCCTATGTGGCAATCTCCGAAGCCCTGCGTACCGCCTCGGCCGCGGCACCGGACCTGCAGTGGTATGACGCCGACGGCATGCATCCCGGTCCAGCACTGACCTTGCTTGACGCCATCCAGCTGTATCGCGCCATCCACGGCCGCTTGCCCGAGCATGGCTTCTCGGTCGAAGCACCGATCTACCTGCCCAAAAGCGGGCTCGATGCGGGTTTGCGCAATGCCGACGCCAGTGCACCGCTTGCCGACACACCCACCCATATCACCTATCCAGATGCGATGATCCAGCGCATCAACGCTTTGCTCTCACCCACACAGCCCTGACAACGAGTTAGCCATGCCGCATCTCACTATCGAACACAGCAGTAATCTCGCCACCGCGATTACCCCGGCACTGCTGCGCGCCGTCAACCATGCCTTGCTTGGTACTGGCCAGTTCGAAGAGGCGGATATCAAAACCCGCACCTTGGCGTTCGACAGCTTCGCAGTCGGTACCGCAGACAGCCCACGAGGCTTTGTGGCTGCACGGCTTGCGATACTCAGTGGCCGCAGCGGGGATATCAAACACGATGTTGCCAAAGTGCTGCTGGAGGCACTCGGATCACTCATTTCCGCCGGTGGACTGGAGCTGCAGATCAGTGTCGAGATTGTGGATATCGATCGCGACAGCTACGCGAAGACATCGACAGCCTGACACTGCGGAAGCCGCCGCCACAGCACACCATCGCAACGCAGCAACAATCCCCGAGCGACGCCGAACACGACGCGGATACCCGGCTGATTCAGCCAAACCCCTGAACCTGGGACCCAAACGGACACTTGCCATGACTGCCACACGTTTCCATTCGGTGTCGCCATTTCTTGGTGTTGATGACCTTCCCGCAGCCGTTGCGTTCTACCGCAACAAGCTTGGCTTCTCGCTGGCGTGGGAATGGGGTGAGCCCGCTGAAATGGCCTCTGTCTGCCGCGACGAGGTTGAGCTGACCCTGGTCACCCGCAGCGATGCAAAGCCCGGGGGAATCAGCCGCCTGTATCTACATATCGATCAGATCGACAGTTACCACGCACTGCTGCAGGAAACAGGCGTGGCCATCACCGTTGCCATAGCCGATCGACCGTATGGCATGCGCGATTTCAACGTCACCGACCCCGCAGGCAATGTGCTGTGTTTCGGGCAGGCGTTGCCTGCAGGCTTGTAGGAGCGGCGTAAGCCGCGAAGCTCGTACGGGGTCTGCCAGCCAATTGCCTGCAATTTCAGGCGTAATGATTGCGGTTGGAAATTCAGCTTCGCGGCTTACACCGCTCCTACGACCGCGGTTTTCTTGCCAATACGTAACCCAGCCAGGCGAACGGGATGTAGGCCAGCAGCACGTCCGCCACTTCAAACCAGCGCGGTGCGGGCAGCATGAAGCAGCTGGCGATGCCGCCCGCCAGGAACAGCAGGCCGATCATCAGTGCTGGGATCTTGCTGCTGCGCCCGACGATCCAGGTTGCCAGCAAAGCACCGGCCAATGTGCCCAATGCATGGGCCAGGAAAGGAAACAGGAAGTGGCGAGCCTGAAACAGGGGCATCGCGGCCTGCAGGCCTTCAGTCGTGCTGGTATCCGTACCAGCCGGTGGCGGCACCAGATGCCCGCCGAGCACGATCAGCCCCATGTTCACCGCGCTGCCGGCGATCAAGCCCAGCACAACCGCCAGCAAGCCTTTCAGGAATGCGCGCATCACCCTCTCCCCACACGTCCGATGATGGGCTGAGTATGATCCAAGCCTCGCCTTGCCGCTCGCCTTCTTTCTGGAGATCCGTGTGTCCCACCGTCCCCTGCAGACTTACCGGGGCAGCTGCCATTGCGGCGCTGTCAGCTTCCGCATTGAAACCGACTTCCCGGAGCTGACCACCTGCGACTGCTCGATCTGCCGGCGCAAGAACGCCTTGATGGTGAAGGTTCATGAATCTGCGTTCGAGCTGCTGTCAGGGCAGGAGGCACTGGTTGAGTACCAGTTCCATACCTTGACCGCGCACCACTATTTCTGTGGCACCTGCGGCATCTATCCGTTCCACCGCAAACGGGTTACCCCCGACTATTACGGGGTGAATGTGTTCTGCCTGGAGGAGTTTGATCCGGCGGGGATTCCGGTTCGGGCGACCGTGGGTGCGGGGATGGCCTGATCAGACATCCGGAGCCGGCTTTGGGCTTTGGGCTTTGGGCTTTTGGCTTTGGGCTTTGGGCTTTGGCTGTGGGATTTGGGTTTGGCCGCTTCCCTTCTCCGGTTTACGGGAGAAGGTGCCCCGAAGGGGCGGATGAGGGCGGCTTTTGGCTTTTGGCTTTTTGGCTTTTTGGCTTCCAGCCCCTGCTTTTACCACTGTACGACTGCGGCAAAGCGCAGCTGCACGGCGCTTCGCACCGTCCCCTCACCCCAACCCCCGCTCCGCGCCCCGGCCCTTGCGCTGGCGCAAGGGCGCTCGAGCGACCGCGAACCAATGGTTCGCAAGCGGTCCCTCTCCCCCCGCTCGCGGGAGAGGGGCTTAAGCAATCAACGCCAGTTGTAATTGAACGAAACACCGATGATGCGCGGATCGTTGTAGACCGCCGCCATGTAGTTCTCGATCACACCCTTGAGGTTCTTCTCGTTGGTAATGTTGCGGGCGAACGCCGCCACTTCCCAGGCACCGTAGCCGCCGGTATAGCCAACGCGCAGTCCACCTTCGAAATTGCCCTTGGAGTAGAACTCCTTGCTGTCGTACAGCACGAACTGGGTTTCGCCCTGCTTGTTCCAATCGGTGGCGAAGAACACTGCACCATCATCACCCACCGGAATGTCGTAACGCGCAGCCAGGTTCAAGTTGTACTTGGGTGCGTTCGGCAGCGGGTTGCCGTCGATCTGGGCGTAGACATTGCTGCCGATCTTGATGGTCGGGTCGTTGACCGTACACACCACCACACCATTCAACGCACAGACCTGCGCATACACGCGCTTGTCCTGGATCTCGCTGTGCAGCAGGCTCAGGCCGGCCGTCAGCGACAGGTTCGGGATCGGGCGCCAATCCATGTCGGCTTCCAGACCATAGGCACGCGCCTTGTCGGCATTGAACAACACGCCGTTGCCGTTGGAATCGTTGCCGTTGAGCTGGATGTCATTGACCGTATAGGTAAAGCCACTGACGTTAAGGCGCAGGCGGTTGTCGAACAGGCTGCTCTTGATGCCGGCTTCCCAGGACAGGATGGTTTCCGAATCGGCAGTGGTGAAGTCGGCATTGAATACCGCCGAGCGGCCCTGGATGGTCGGCCCACGGAAGCCACGTGCCACGCGTGCGTACAGGCTCAGCTCTGGGCTGACCTCATACATCGCGCTCAGGTCCCAGCTCGGCTGGGTATCCGACATCTCGACGTTGTGGCGGCCCTTGTAGGTCACCAGACCGGCAGCGGTGTCGGCGGTCTTCAGCAGACGCGTGCTCTTCTCGTCCTTGGTCGCGCGGACACCCGCGGTCAAGGTCAGCGCGTCCGTAGCCTTCCAGCTCACCTGGCCAAAGCCTGCCCACGAGGTATTGATGTTGCGCAGGCGCACCCAGTTGTTCGGATTGCGTGCCGGCGCGTTGAGGAACCAGGCGCGCTGATAGAAATCGGTGGTGTCGCGACCATCAAAGTAGAACGCGCCCACCTGCCACGACAGCGGATCAGTTTCATTGGAGGCCAGGCGCAGTTCCTGGGTGAACTGGTCCAGGTCCTGTATCTGACCCATCGATTGGCCGTAACCGTTGGGCAGGCCATTGACCGGGTAGTTCGCCGCGGCACCACCGTCGGTATCACCGCGGCTGTAGCCGGAGGTGGTTTCGTAGGCGCTGATCGAGGTCAGCGTGGTGTTGCCGAAATCATAGGTGGCCTTCAGCGAGCCGCCATGGGTCTTGTAGGCCTGCGGGTTGTTGTCGGCCTCATCGAACGCGACCTTGTCGCGCGGTGCGTCGGTGCGATTACTGCCCTTCACCAGCGCATTGCGCAGGAACAGGGTCGAGGTGCCCTCATAGTCACGGGTATGCACGGAACCGAACAGCGAGAACTGTTCGTTCGGCTTGTACAGCAGCTGCAGGCGCAGGTTGCGATCGTCGTAGCCGCCCATGGTGTCGTTCTTCGGCGTCACCGTGCCGTCGGCGCTGGGGCCGCGATAGGTGTTGTCCACCCAATCATCACGGTGCTGGTACAGGGTCGACACGCGGTAGGACAGCACGTCATTGATCGCGCCACCCATGCCACCGTCGATGGCGACCGTGTTGTAGCTGCCGTAGCTCACGTTGACCCGGCCGCTCGGGTCCTGGCTGGGCTTGGCCGTGTCGAACTTGACGATGCCGGCGGTGGTGTTGCGGCCAAACAAGGAGCCCTGCGGGCCGCGCAGCACTTCCACCTGGTCCACGTCGTAGACCGGGTTGGACTTGAGCACCACATGCTCCAGCACCACGTCGTCCTGGATGATGGAGACCGGCTGCGAAGCGCCCAGGTAGAAATCGATGTTGCCCAGGCCGCGGATGTAGAAGCGCGGGAAGATGCGCCCGGTGGTGGTCTCGGCATAGAAGCTGGGCACGCGGCCGGACAGCGCCAGCAGCGTATCGTCGGCACCTTCGGTATAGCTGCGCAGCGCCTCGCCCTGCACCACGCCCACCGACACCGGCACGTCCTGCAGGTTCTGCTCGCGGCGCTCGGCGGTGACAGTGATGGTATCCAGCGCCGTGGCGGCGCTGCGTGCCTCGGCCGGCGCGGCATCCTGGGCCAGCGCGGTCTGCGCGGCGAGCGGCAGGATCAGCAGTGCGCAGGCCTGGGCCAGCAGCGAGCGACGCGGAAAATCATGGGTAACGCGGGTAACTGCAGAAGTGGTGCGGTGACGCTGCATGGAATGGCCTTGGTTGGCAGTTGATGATTGCGCACGGCCCGGATAGGGCTGATGGCGCGGCATGAGGCGCGCAGATCATCACCGCACAAGGTTGCAATTCGATGGCATTGCCAAGTTGGAAGCCCATGAAGCAGAACGCCAGCGCAGGAGCAATCGGCTCCCACGCTGGCGATGACACACTTCAATCAGTTCCCAGCGTGCCAAACGATCAGCGGCTGGCTGCTGCGCGCACTCAACGCAACTGGTCTTTCAGGAACAACCAGGTGATCAAGGTCGCATCCGGTCCCTTCGGGTCGGTGAACGGCAGGCCTGACTGGCTGCCGCTCCAGGCATGCCCCATCCCATGCACGAGATAGTCCTGGACCAGGGTCCTGCCGCCGTAGGTGTAGTTCTTGACCGTATAAGCCCGACCACCCGGTACCTGCCCCGCAACGGTGCTGGTCGGCACGTACTTGACCGAATCATTGTCCATGCCGTCATCGGCCAGATCATTGGTCTGCAGGAACTGCCGCACCGCCTGCTGGCCGTTCACCGGATTGACCGTTGCATCGGCGGTGCCATGGAACACCAGCACCGGCAACGGACGCGGCGACGGCGAGCCCGAGCACTGCCAGGCAAGCTTGCCATTGCTTTCCGGTGAATAGATGCTGCCGGCCAGCAGTGCATAAGCGCTGCCGGATACCGTGGTCGCGCCCTTGTACATGCCGCCGGAATGGATGGCTCCCGCAGCGAACACATCCGAATAGCAGGCGAGCATGATCGAGGTCATCGCGCCGCCAGCGGAAATGCCGGTGACGTAGACCCGGCGCGGATCGACGGCGTAGTCGGCCTTCACCGCATCGACGATCCCGGCCAGGATCGAGGCCTCACCACTGCCACGTGCCTGGTTGATCGGCAACTGCCAGTTCCAGCAGCGGGTCGGGTTGGACGTAACGTTCTGACGCGGATAGACCACGATGAAGCCTTCGACATCGGCAACATCATTGAAGCCAGAGGCTTCACCCATCAGGTTGGGCCCGTTGACGCAGCCGTGCAGCACCAGCAGCACCGGCAGCGGCTTGCTTGCCTCATAGCCAGCCGGCACCCATACCTGATACTCGCGGCTACCGAAAAGGTTGCCATACAGACCGAAATCCCAATGGCCTGCAGCGCTTTGCGCAAACGCGCTGCCCGGCGCCAGCCAGCTACACAGCAGAAATAGAACAGCCTTGATTGAAACGATTCCAGATTTCATAGCCAGATCCTCATGCGTGAGTCGTGGATGAAGTCGTACCGGAAATCCTCGTGGACCAGCCTTCCAGAGGGTGTTGCGACGCCGCTGTCAAACCCAGCCGGTGGCGTAATAGATGCCGATCACCACGAACACCGCGAGGGTCTTGATGATGGTCACGGCGAAGATGTCCTTGTAGGCCTGGCGATGGGTAAGCCCGGTCACCATCAACAAGGTGATCACGGCACCGTTGTGCGGCAGGCTGTCCATGCCGCCGGAGGCCATCGACGCAACCCGGTGCAGCACTTCCATCGGGATGCCGGCCGCCTGCGCGTTCTCGATGAAGGTCTCCGACATCGCCGCCAAGGCGATGCTCATGCCGCCCGAGGCGGAGCCGGTGACGCCGGCCAGGCCGGTCACGGTAACGGCTTCATGCAGCAGCGGGTCCTTGATCGAACCCAAGGCATTGGCCACCACCATGAAGCCCGGCAATGCGGCGATCACCGCACCAAACCCGTACTCCGAGGCAGTGTTCATCGCGGCCAGCAAGGCGCCACTGATCGCGGTCTTGGTGCCATCGGCAAACTGGGTCACAACCGGGCGCCATGCCAGCACCATCACCGACAGGATGCCGACCAGCAGCGCGCCCTCCACTGCCCAGATCGCAGCGATCTTCGGCACTTCCTGCACCACCGGCGCGGACTTGCCGAGGATGGACGGCACGAAGCTGTGCTCGGCGCCATACCAGTGCGGAATACCCAGGGTGAACAGCTTGTTCGAGACGAACACCAGCAACAGCGGCAACACCGCGATACCCGCATGCGCGAGATTGGTGCCAGTAAACGGCACCGGCTCGTTGACCAACGTCGCCGGATCGCCATAGCCCTCACCGTTGCGCACGGCAACACGGCGGCGCCATTCCAGGTAGGCCATGCCCACCGCCAGCACGAAGATGCTGCCGAGGATGCCGAGCACCGGCGCGGCCCAGGTATCGGTGCCGAAGAACGTTGTCGGAATGATGTTCTGGATTTGCGGCGTACCCGGCAGCGCATCCATGGTGAAGCTGAAACCGCCGACCGCCAGTGTCGCCGGAATCAGCCGCTTGGGGATGTTGCTCTGGCGGAACATCTCGGCAGCGAACGGGTAGACCGCGAACACGACCACGAACAGCGAAACGCCGCCGTAAGTGAGCAGGCCGGACACCAGCACAATCGACAGCATCGCCCGTTGCGGCCCGAACAGGCGGATAGCCGCACCGACAATCGACTTGGAAAAGCCGGACAACTCAATCAGCTTGCCGAACACCGCACCCAGCAGGAACACCGGGAAATACAGCTTCAGGAAACCGACCATCTTGTCCATGAACAAGCCGGTGAACATCGGCGCCACCAGCGACGGGTCGGTCAGCAGCACCGCACCGAGTGCGGCGATGGGCGCGAACAGGATCACGCTGTAACCGCGGTAGGCCACCAGCATGAGGAAGCCCAGCGCTGCAAGTACGATCAGTAACGACATACGGCGCTTCCGAATGAGGAGGCGCTCAGTATCCTGATCTGATCGCCGCTGCCGACTGGACCTAGGTCCACTCGCTGGTACACAGACACCCCGCTAGCCTTGGCTCCGAGGGTGGCATACGGCCATCTACAACGTACTTGCCTGGGGAGGACCGAATGAAGCGGAATTGTTTGAGCCTGATGATCGGCGCGCTGTTGGCCTCCGGGCCGGTATTGGCACAGGAAGCACAACCGGCTGCGGCGACGGAAGGCAAGGCCGCTTCGGCCACCAACCTGGACAGCATCACCGTCACCGCACGCAAGCGCGAGGAAACCCTGCAGGAAGTGCCGGTCGCGGTCACTGCCTTCACCTCCGAAGCGCTGGACAAGTTGAACGTGCAGGACATCGCCGATCTCGACTCGCAGGTACCCAACCTGACCATCTATGCGGCGCGCGGCGCCAGCAGCACGGTCACCGCTTATATCCGCGGCGTCGGCCAGTCCGATCCCACCTGGGGCGCAGACCCGGGCGTTGGCATCTACTTGGATGACGTCTATATCGCCCGCCCACAGGGTGCGCTGCTGGACGTATTCGACGTCTCACGCATCGAAGTACTGCGCGGCCCGCAGGGCACGTTGTACGGCAAGAACACCATTGGCGGCGCGATCAAGTACATCTCGCGCGGCCTGCCGACACAGGTCGAGGGCTATGCCCAGATCACCGCCGGCAACTACAACCAGCTTGATGCCAAGGCGGCCATCGGCGGCCCGCTCGGCGGCGCCGACAGCGGCCTGCGCGGGCGCATCGCGGTGGCCAGCATGAACCGCGACGGCTTCGGCGAGAACACCTACAACGGCCAGCCGATCAGCGACAAGCAGATCAATGCCGCGCGCTTGAACCTGGGTGCCTACGCAGGCGACGACTTCGACGTGCAGTTCGCCCTGGACTGGATCGACGATCAGTCCGGCATGCGTGGCTCGAAGATGCTGGCGCGTAACCCGTTCACCCCGGCCTACCCGCCGATGGATGACCGCTACGACATCCGCTCGGGCATGCAGAACCTCAACAGTGTCGAGACCAAGGGCGCCTCGGCTACGGTCAATTGGCGTCCCAACGACGACATTGCACTGAAGTATGTCGTCGCCAAGCGCGAATCGGACAGCCACTCCAACATCGACTTCGACACCACGCCGGTCAAGCTGGCCGACGTCGGCGGCTTCTACGAGGACAGCCAGGTCAGCAACGAGTTGCAGTTGAACTACGACGCCGGCGGCCGCGTGCGCGGTGTGGTTGGCCTGTACCAGTTCAGCGGTGAAGCCGGCGGCCAGATCCGCAACAACTTCTTCAACCTGCAGTTCGGCGACACCCGCGGCAAGGTGCTCACCGACAGCATCGCACTGTACGCGGACTGGACCTTCGACCTGACCAACAAGCTCAAGCTCGATGTCGGTGCCCGCTATACCGATGAAGACAAGCGCGCGGTGGTGTTGAACCGTTTCTACTCCGATGCGACCTTCACCCGGCCGATCGCGGTTGCAGCCGACTTCGACAAGACCACCAATTTCAAGAACGTCTCGCCCAAGGTGTCGCTGGATTACCAGATCACCCCGGACATCATGGTCTACGGCCTGGCAACACGTGGCTTCAAGTCCGGCGGCTACAACATCCGCGCCAATGCCGTGGCCGTGCCGCGCTCGGCCGAGCCGTTCGATGACGAGACCGTCGACAGCTTCGAGATCGGCAGCAAGATGGGCTTCCTCGATTCGCGCCTGTTCCTGAACCTGTCGGCGTTCCATAACAAGTACAAGGACATCCAGCTGTCGGTGTTCACCGGCATCGACACCAATGGCGACGGCGTCAACGATGCCTTCTTCGGCGACTTCACCAATGCCGGCAAGGGCACCGTCAACGGTCTTGAAATCGAGTACCAGTACCTGCCGACCGCACACTGGCTGATCTCCGGCAACCTGGCCTGGCTGGACACCAAGTACGACGAGTACATGGACCGTGGCGTCAACGTCGCCAAACAGATGAAGTTCACCAATGCACCGGAGTTCTCGGGTGCATTGAATGTGGAGTACCGCACCGAGCTGGCCAATGGCAGCAACCTGTCCGCACGTGTGGGCTACAGCTACCAGAGCGAAGTGTGGCCGACCACCGACCTGAGCCCGGTGATCCGTCAGGACGGCTACGGGCTGGTCAATGCCGGCGTGATCTGGAAGCTCAATGACGCCTGGACCTTCTCGCTGCAGGGCACCAACCTGGCCGACAAGGAATACCGCACCACCGGCTACAACATCCCGGCGGTTGGCACCCTGATCGGCTTCTACGGCCCGCCGCGCCAGTACAGTCTCAGCGTCCGCTACGATTTCTAGGAAACACCTGCATGACGCAGTCTTACGATGATCTGTACTGGAACAGCAACGATGGCCTGCGCCTGCACGCGCGCGACCATGCACCGGCCGCGGGGCAATCGCCCCGCGGCACGGTGGTCTGCATTCCTGGCTTGACCCGCAATGCCGCTGACTTCGATGCGCTGGCCAAAACGCTGACTGATGTCGGCTGGCGCGTGCTTGCGGTCGACCTGCGTGGCCGTGCGGGTTCTGCACGTGCACCCGACCCGACCAGCTACAACCCGCGCGCCTACGCCGACGACATGGTGGCGCTGCTGCGTTCGCAGAACATTGCCAAAGCGGTGTTCATCGGTACCTCGCTGGGCGTGCTGGTCGCCATCACCCTGGCCTCGCGCACACCGGAGCTGATCGCAGCAGCGGTGCTCAACGACGCCGGCCCCAAGGTGCCACGCGAAGCCTTGGCGCGGATCGGCAAGTATGCCGGCAAGCCGCTGCCACCGATGGATATGGACCAGGCAGCGGCCTACGCCGAATCCATCGGCAAGGCATCCTTCCCGCGTTTTACCGCCGAAGACTGGCGGGCGATGGCCTCGCGCAGCTTCCGCCAGCGCGACGACGGCCTGCTGGAACTGGACTATGACCCGGCCATCATCCGCACCACCCGGCCGTGGGTGCTGTGGCTGCTGCGACCGGTGCTATGGCGCGCTGTGCGCGGGCTTACCTCACGCGTGCCGGTGCTGGTGGTACGTGGCGCGTTGTCGGACATCCTGCCGGCCGATGTCGCCCGGCAGATGGCCGCCACTTCGCCGAGCGCCAGCCTGGTGGAGGTACCGGACGTCGGTCATGCACCAACCCTGTCCGAGCCCGAGGCGCGTGATGCGATCCTGGTCCTGCTTGGACGCCTGCAATGAGCGCCGGTGACAAGACCGGGGAATTGCCGGAAGCCCTGCAGGCACTGCAGCAATGGGCCGCAAGCGAGCGGCTTGGCAAGCCCACCCACATCGCGCAATCGCGCATCGACGCCTTCGCCGAGGCCACCGGTGACCATAACTGGATCCACGTTGATCCTGCCCGTGCTCAGGCCGGTTTGCCGGGCGGGCAGACCATCGCGCACGGCTTCCTGCTGCTCTCGCTTACCGTTGAAGAAGACGTGGCCGCCCTGACCAGCTTCCCCGGCATCGCCCATGTGCTGAACTACGGTTTGAACAAGGTGCGCTTTCTGGCACCGGTTCCCAGCGGCTCTGATATCCGCGTGCGATCACGCTTGATCTCACTGGAACCGCGCCAGCCCGGCCAATGGCTGCTGACCCAGCACAAGAGCGTGGAACTGCAACCCGGCGGCGAAATGGCATTGGCCGCCGAGCAGCTGTCACTGATCGTGATCGCGCCCTGACGCCAAGCTTCCCGGCCAGCAATGGTCGGGACCCAGCACGTCGGCCACGGTTCTCTCTACACTGGAGCGATGTTGACGCCCTCCATCGTCCTGTTCGCCTGCATCGCGTGGACCGTGCTGCTGTTCGGCGTCGCCCTGTGGGGTGAACGCCAGGGCCACCGTCTCGGCAGGATCTGGCCTGCCATCTACGCCCTGTCTTTGGGCGTGCACTGCACCGCCTGGACGTATTACGGGGCTGCCTCGCAGGGCGTGCAATGGGGCTTCCCGATTCCGCCGACCTTGATCGGCATGGCGCTGATCTTCGCCTTGGGTCTGCCATTCCTGGCACGGCTGGGCCGGCTGGCCAAACAACACAACAGCGCCACCATCGCCGATCTGGTGGTCGCACGGCTGCGCACCGATCAGGGACTGGGCGTGACCATCACCCTGGTCGCGCTGTTCGGCATCATTCCCTATATCGCGCTGCAGCTCAAAGCAGTCAGCCAAGGCTTGAGCGCGTTGCTCGGTAGTCAGTTCGCCGCCAGCGGCTGGCAGCTGGACATGTCATTCTGGTTCGCGCTGACAATGGCGGCCTTCACCATGTTGTTCGGCGCGCGCAAGGCCTCGGCCACCGAGCACAACCGCGGCATCGTGGTCGCATTGGGGCTGGAGTCGCTGCTGAAGCTCGCAGCATTGCTCGCGATTGGCTTGTATGCGGCAATTTCGGTGCATCGCGCCGGTACGCCGCTGCTGGAAAAGATGGCGCATCTGCCGCCGCCAGCGGTGATTCCCGACTTCCTGACCATGGTCGCCCTGGGTGCGATGGCGGCGTTCACCCTGCCCCATCAGTTCCATGTCGGCGTGGTCGAACTGCGCCAGTCCTCGGACCTGAAGACCGCACGCTGGTTGTTTCCGCTCTATCTGCTGTTGATCGGTCTGCCCTCGGTGCCGATGGCGCTGTCTGGTGCCGCGCAGCTCGGGGCTGCAGTATCGCCTGATCTGTACGTACTGGCCTTGCCGCAGGAGCGCGGCCATCACCTGCTGGCGCTGCTCGCCTACCTGGGCAGCCTGAGCGCGGCCACCGGCATGATGATCCTGTCCGGCCTGACCTTGTCGATCATGCTCGGTAACCACGGCTTTGGCTCACATCTGCTCGGCGGCATGAATGTCGGCGGAGATGCAGGTGCCGATCTGCGCCCGCGCGTGCTGGCCTTCCGTCGCGCCGGCATCCTCGCGGTGTTCCTGATGTCGTGGCTGTACAGCCGCGCGATGAGCGGCACCGAGGCGCTCAGCGATTTCGGCCTGATGTCATTCACCGCCCTGTCGCAGCTGGCACCGGCAGTGCTGCTGGCGGTGTATCGGCCGCGCACACCTTCGCCCGCGATCATGGCCGGCATCGTGTTGGGTTCGCTGGTCTGGCTGTGGCTGGTGTTGCTGCCGATGGTGATACCCGCACCGGATCCAGCCGCGGGCAGCGATGGTTTACATTGGCTGGCGCTGTTCTCGCTGCGCATGCAGCCCGGCCACATCGCCATCAGCATGAGCGCCAGCCTGGCGGTCAACCTGATCACCGTTGCGCTGGTATCACGCGCGATCCGTCCTTCGCTGCCGCTGCAACGCGATGCGGTAGCCGCTGCCTCATTGCGCAAGACCGCCGGCCGCTTCCTCGGCCAGGAACGCGCACGGCAGCTGATGGACGGGCATGCCGGGCAGATGCTGGATGACGACCGGGTCACCGCCATCGAGCGTGAACTCACCGCCGTGGTCGGCGCCGGCATGGCACGGCTGCTGGTCGAGGCCGCGCGTGATGGCGGCGCTGCGCCGCTGGATGCGGTTACCCGCGCCGTCGGCGAAGCAACACAGGCGCTGCGCTTCAACCAGCGCCTGCTGGAAGCCGCATTGGAAAACATGAGCCAGGGCATCAGCGTGGTTGATGCCCAGCTGCAGCTGGTGGCCTGGAACAGCCGTTATGCCGCGCTGTTCAAATTCCCGCCCGAACTGCTGCAGGTCGGGCAGCCGGTCGCCAACCTGACCGCATGGGCGCTGGGCGAACTGAAGATCGGCGAGGCCTCGGGTGACAACGTCGGCAAGGCGCTGAACCGTCGCATCGCGCATATGCGTCGCGGCACACCGCATCTGTCTGAGCGCATCTTCCCCGACAACACCATCGTCGAAATCCGTGGCAACCCGATGCCTGGTGGTGGCTATGTCGCCACCTTCACCGATGTCACCGCCTTCCGCATGGCCGAGGATGCGCTCAAGCGCAGCAACGAAACCCTGGAGCTGCGCGTGCAGGACCGCACCGCGCGCCTGGAACAGGCCGTGCACGAAGCCGAACGCGCGAACGTGGCCAAGACCCGCTTCCTCACCGCGGTCGGCCACGATCTGATCCAGCCCCTGCACGCCGCACAGCTGCTCACCGATGCGATGTCGCAGCACATCGAATCGGAATTCCTGGACAGTTTCCTGCGCCAGATCCGCGGCGCCCTGGATTCCACCGACGATCTGCTGTCGGGCCTGCTGGATATTTCGCGGTTGGAAGCCGGCGGGCTGGTTGCCGACCCACGCCCCTTCGCCTTGTCGACCGTGCTTGATCCCTTGGCACAGGAGTTCGCCGTACTGGCAGCTGCGCGCGGCCTGCAGTTCCGCTACGTGCGCAGCCGCGTCTGGGTGCACAGTGACCCGCTGCTACTGCGTCGCGTGCTGCAGAACTTCCTCGCCAACGCCATCCGCTACACCCGCAGCGGTGGCGTACTGCTCGGCGTGCGTCGCAATGGCAACACGCTGACCATCGGCGTGCATGACAGCGGCCCAGGCATCACCCCGGAGCAGCAGAGCGTCGTATTCGAGGAGTTCCATCGCGGCGACCGCAGCAATGGCCAAGGGCTCGGCCTTGGCCTGGCGATTGCGCACCGCATCGCCGACCTGCTGCACGCACCGCTGGCACTGCACAGCGTGGTCAATCGTGGCTCGGCGTTCTCCATCACGGTGTCGCGGGCAACGCCGCCGCCTGCCTCACGCAATGAAACACCCGCTGGTAGCAACAGCACCATCAAGGGCACGCGGGTGTTGGTGGTCGATAACGATCCGGCCGCGTTGGAAGCAATGCGGCAAATGCTGCTCGCCTGGGGTTGCGATGTGATCGCCGCTGGCGACTCCAAGGCAGTTGGGACGTCAGCAGGCGAAGCAGACCTGTGGTTGTTCGACTACCACCTCGATGATGACGATACCGGTGTACAGCTGTGGAAGCGGCTTGTCGCCTTGCATGGACAGCGGCCAACGGTAATCCTCAGCGCCGATACCGGCAGCGATACGCGCGAGGCGGTGCGCGAAGTTGGGCTGTCGCTGTTGAACAAGCCGTTCAAGCCACTGGCGCTGCGCTGGGCGATCAACCACCTGCTGGCAACGCGCAGCACGGTCGAGGGTTGATACCGCAGACGCCGTTGAACCGGCCGGCCGCAGGCCGCGCCGCAGCTCAGGCGTCCTGCGTCTCTTCGATCTGCCGCGACGGATCATTCAGACCCATTTCGTGCAGCACACGGATCGCCTGCGCGCGGTTGCGCACGCCCAGCCGGCCCATGATGCGGGTCATATGCGCCTTGACCGTGCGCAGCTGCACGCCAAGGCGATCAGCAATCTGCTTGTTGAGCAGGCCTTCGGCGACCAGGCTCAGTACCTTGTACTGGTGCGCGGACAAGCTGGCCAAACGCGCGGCCAGATCGGCGTCCTTGCTGAAGGGCGCAACCCGGGCAACGGTTTCACGCAGCATCGCCGGTATCCAGCGCTCGCCATCGAGCACGGTCTGCAAGGCCTGCTGCAGGTCCACCAGCCCCGAGCTCTTGGGCAGATAGCCGGCAGCGCCAAGGTCGATGGCGCGACGGATCACATGCGGCTCTTCATTGGCCGAGACGATGATGATCGCCAGCCCCGGCTGCAGGGCGCGAATCGTCGCCAATCCGGCAAGACCATGGTTGCCCGGCATGTGCAGGTCCAGCAGCATCAGGTCGATCTGCTGGCTCTCGATCGCTTCCAGCACGCTGTCCAGCGAATCGGCCTCGCTGATCTGCAGGTCATCAACCGCCTCTTCGGCCGCGCGGTGCAAGGCGGCGCGGAACAAGGGGTGGTCATCGGCAATGAGCAGGGTCGGCATGTCCAGACGAGGTTAGCAAATTAGCCAGCGACCGGGCACGGGTACCTAGGTACGCTGGCAGATACACACTGGCTTGTTAGTGTGTGGCAATGAACATCCCCCGCCCCGTTAACCTGCTTTGCGCCGCGCTGCCGCTGTTGGGCTGCGTTTCCGTCGCCACTGCCGCCAAGCCCGCCGCGAGTACCGCGACTCCAACGTTCGAACATTGGCGCGAAACCGCACACCGCGGCAGCGATGATCTGCTGACCGCTGGCCTGGGGCTCGATGGCCTGCGCGTCGCCACCGCCCCGGCGTTCACCAGCGCAGCCCAGCCGACCGCCGAGGAAGCACGCCGCCGCGCGATCTGGAGCAGCTGGCGCGGCATCGCCGACCTCACCCCCGGCGGCGGCTTCGGCGATGTCTACGGCAATCTGCAGGCTGCGCCGGGGCGTGAATTCTCGGCCTATGCGCGCATCCCCGGCGCACATCAGCCGCATCGGGTGCTGGTGCAGGTTCCCGACAATTTCGATCCGGCAAAGCGCTGCCTGGTGGCGGCGGCCTCCTCCGGTTCGCGCGGCATCTACGGCGCGATTTCGGTTGCTGGCAGCTGGGGCCTGGCCCACGGCTGCGCGGTCGCCTATACCGACAAGGGCACCGGCAGCGACTATTACGATCTGGACGCCAGGAGTGGCTTCCAGGCCGACGGCACGCCTGCAACGCAGGGCGCACTGGCCTTCGCCCCGACCGATACCAAAGCCGCGCACGGCATTGCCTTCAAACACGCCCATTCCGGTGACAACCCGGAAGCAGACTGGGGCCAACATCTTCTGCAGGCGCTGCAGTTCGGCCTGCAGGCACTGGATCGCGCCTATCCGCAATCGGCACCGTTCACTCCGGCCAATACGCGCACGCTGGGCGCAGGTGTTTCCAATGGCGGCGGCGCGGTACTGCGTGCGGCCGAGATCGAGGGCGACTGGTTCGATGCGATGGTCGCAGGCGAGCCGAATGTTTCGGTGGCCGGCGCCCCGCCGCTCTACGACTTCGTCACCCAGTCCGCACTGCTGATGCCCTGCGCGTTGCTTGCGCTGGATGACCTGCCGCAACCACCGATGCAGGCACAGGCAGCACCGGCATGGACGCAGCGCTGTGCCGTCCTGAAATCGGCCGGGCTGGTGCACGGCGATGACACCGCCGCACAGGCACAGTCGGCACGCCAGCAACTCGCCGACGCGGGGCTCAGCGATGGCGCGCTGCGCGCCGGTGCGTTCTCGACCGGTTTCGACCTGTGGCGTGCAATCGCGGTGACCTATGCCTCGGCCTATGGTCGCTACGGCGCCGGTGAACACCCCTGCGCCTACAGCTATTCCGCTGTCGGTGCGGACGGCAAGTCCGTTCCTGCCGCCGCCGAGCTGCGTGCAAGCTGGTGGAGCGAAGGCAGCGGCATTCCACCGGGCAGTGGCGTGATGCTGGTGGACGGCAATGCCACACAGTCGGCGGACGACCCGCTGCGCGGGCTGAACTGCCTGCGTGCACTCGGCCTGGGTGACAGCGCCGATGCCAAACGCGTGCGCGCTGGCATCGCCGACGCTGCCGCCAAGGCGCCGCGTCGCGGCCTGCCAATCGTGGTCATCCACGGCACCGACGATGGGCTGGTGCCGATCAGCATGACCAGCGACCGCTATGTGCCGCTTGCACGCAAGGCGGGTGCGCAGATCGCCTATTGGCGGGTAAGCAACGGCCAGCACTTCGACTCGCTGCTGGCCTTCCCGGATTACCGCAAGCGCTATGTGCCGTTGCTGCCCTACATGTTTGCGGCGATGGATCAGGTCTGGGATCACCTCGAGAATCCAGCACACGCCCCACCGCAGGATGCCTTGATCCAACCAACGCCTCGTGCGGAAACGCCGTTGCAGCGCGCGCAGCTGTCCATTCCCGCCGCCTCCGGCCGCTGACCCGCTGCCAACCAGGATATACAGATGTCATTCGCAGCCGACGCAAGCCCCGCCGATTCCAGCGCCTACGCCTACCCGCTGCTGATCAAGCAGCTGCTGCATACACCGCTGACGATCAATCCCGATCAGGAGATCGTCTACGGCGACAAGGTCCGCTTCAACTACCGCACGCTGCAGGCGCGCATCGGCCAGCTCGCCGGGCTGCTGACCTCGCTAGGGGTCAAACCCGGCGACACCGTGGCGGTGATGGACTGGGACAGCAACCGTTACCTGGAAAGCTACTTCGCCGTGCCGATGATCGGCGCGGTACTGATGACGGTGAACATCCGCCTGGCCCCGGAACAGATCGCCTACACCCTGAACCACAGCGGCGCACGCGTCATCCTGGCCAACCGCGAGTTCCTGTCGGTGCTGGAGAGCATCGACGAACAGCTACCGGATCTGCGCACGCGGGTGCTGCTGGACGATGAAGCAGGCCCGCTGCCCGCCGGCTTCGCCACCGAGTACGAAGCAGGCCTGCGCGGCGCCGAGCCGGTCCGCAACTTCCCGGACTTCGACGAGAACACCCGCGCCACCATGTTCTATACGACCGGCACCACCGGTCTGCCCAAGGGCGTTTTCTTCAGCCATCGCCAGCTTGTCCTGCATTCGCTGGCCGCGATGGCGGCGCTGGGCAGTGCGTCCAAGCAGGGTCGGCTGCACCGCGACGATGTCTACATGCCGATCACGCCAATGTTCCATGTACACGCGTGGGGCATGCCGTATGTGGCCACGCTGCTGGGCATCAAGCAGGTCTATCCGGGCCGCTACCTGCCGGGCAAGCTGCTGGACCTGATCGCGCGCGAGAAGGTGACCTTCTCGCATTGCGTGCCGACCATCCTGCATATGCTGCTGGGCCACCCTGCCGCAGCAGATACCAATCTGCGCAACTGGAAAGTCATCATTGGCGGTGCCGCACTGCCGCGTGCCTTGGCACAACAGGCCTTGGCGCGCGGCATCGACATCTTCGGCGGCTACGGCATGTCCGAAACCTGCCCGCTGCTCACCCTCGCCCAGATCGATGTGGATGCCCTGGCTGGCACCGATGAAGAACTGTCGCTGCGCACCAAGGCCGGTATTCCCGTGCCGCTGGTGGAGTTGCGCATCGTCGATGAAGATATGAACGAAGTCGCCCACGACGGCATTGCCACCGGCGAAGTGGTGGTGCGCGCGCCGTGGCTTACCCAAGGCTACCTGCACAATCCAGAGGCCTCTGAAACCTTGTGGGCCGGCGGCTACCTGCATACCGGCGACATCGGCAACATCGACAGCGGCGGCTACCTGCGCGTTACCGACCGCATCAAGGACGTGATCAAGACCGGCGGTGAATGGATTTCCTCACTCGCGTTGGAGGACATCATCGCCATGCACCCGGCGGTCAACGAGGTCGCGGTGATCGGCATCGCCGATGCCAAATGGGGCGAACGGCCGCTGCCCT
This sequence comes from Stenotrophomonas sp. STEN038, assembly GCF_056759895.1. Classification (NCBI taxonomy): domain Bacteria; kingdom Pseudomonadati; phylum Pseudomonadota; class Gammaproteobacteria; order Lysobacterales; family Lysobacteraceae; genus Stenotrophomonas; species Stenotrophomonas sp. STEN038. The sequence goes on along the minus strand of NZ_JBRRDW010000005.1, from coordinate 43,530 downwards.
TGGTGGTCAGGCATGCAGGCAGCGAGGTCAGCGAAACCGAGATTATCGAGCTGGTCGCTGCGCGCAGCCGCGCCGGCGACATCTCCCGCTACGCCATCCCCGACCGCGTCAGCTTCGTCGATGCGATAGAACGCACCAGCGTCGGCAAGATCAACAAGAAGAAGCTGCGCAGCCTGCATGATCTGGCGGCCGATACCTGAAGCGCCGAGCGGGAAATCTCGGCTTTTGTGGGAGCGCGCCAGTCCAGCACTTCGCGGGCCGAAGCCAGAAACGCGGTTTCTACCAGCCTTCCGGCGACGGGGATCTTGTGGGACCGGCGAAAGCCGCGAAAGCCGGCAGCAATGAAGCGATCAACATCCCCGCAATCGGACGGATAGCGAGCTTCGCGGCTTACGCCGCTCCCACACAAAGAAGAAAACCGATGCCAAGCGTTTGGCATCGGTTTTCGAGTGACTCAACGTTCAAGTGGAAAGCACTACCGAAGCCGCAATGGCTTCAGCCCTCCGGCGTAGCCGCCTTGTAAACCGGCTCACCATCAACCCAGGTCGACAGCACCTTCAGGTCATCAAGCTCGTCGGCGGCGACTTTCAGCGGGTCACGGTCCAGCACCACAAAGTCCGCACGTAGCCCACGCTGCAGCTTGCCGACCTGCGCCTCGTCATGGCCCGCCCATGCCGCGTCGCTGGTGAAGCCACGCAGCGCTTCGGCGGCGCTCAGGCGCTGTTCCGGCTGCCAACCGCCCGGCGGCTGGCCGTCGCGGTCCTGACGGGTCACTGCCGCATACAGGCCCAGGCGCGGATCAACCTGCTCCACCGGGAAGTCAGAGCCCAGCGCCAAGCGCGCGCCGCTGTGCAGGAAACGCTGCCAGGCGTAGGCACCGAGGATGCGTTCCGGCCCAACCCGCTGCTCGGCCCAGCCCATGTCCGAGGTGGCATGGGTCGGCTGCATCGAGGCAATCACACCGAGCTTGGCGAAGCGCGGGATGTCCTGCAGCGACACCACCTGCGAGTGCTCGATACGCCAGCGGTGATCCGCGCCCCTGTGCGAGCCCAGCACCTTCTCATAGGTATCCAGCACGATGCGGTTGCCGCGGTCACCGATGGCGTGGGTGGCGACCTGCACCTTGCAGCCATCCGCCTTGCGCACCGCAACTTCGAATTCCTCCGGAGAGGTCATCAGCAAGCCGTGGTTATGCGGGTCGTCGCTATAAGCGGTGAGCAGGGCCGCACCGCGGCTGCCCAGTGCACCATCCATGTACAGCTTGACCCCGCGCATCTGCAGGCGGCCACCGGGATGGGCGTACAGGCCGGTCTTGCACAGGTCCTCCAGTGCTTCATTGTTGCCATCGGCATAGGCGTCGATGCGCAGCGGCAGCTTGCCCTGGTCAGCCAGACGCTTCATCAGCGTCAGGTCCTCGCGCGACACGCCCATGTCATGCACACCGGTCAGACCATTGCTGACCGCCGCCTGCAGCGCAGCCTGCAGACGCTTTTCGCGCGAGGCATCGTCCAACGCGGGGATCTGCGAATAGACCAGCGACGCCGCACCATCGACCAATACGCCGCTCGGCTTGCCAGCGGCATCGCGGAGAATGCGTCCGCCCTCCGGCTGCCAGTCGCCGGACAACGACTTGCCTGCCTTCTCGGCGATACCGATGGCGGCGCTGTTGACCCAACCGGCATGGCCGTCGATGCGCTCCAGATAGACCGGCCGCTGCGGGAATGCTGCATCCAGATCGGCGGCGGTCGGGAAATCGGTGTTGTCCCAACGGTTCTGGTCCCAGCCACGGCCCAGCAGCCAATCACCGGGCGCCAGCGTCTTCTCGAAGGCCTGCAACCGCTCCAGCACTTCGCCACGGGTGCGCGCGCCGGTCAGGTCGGCCTGCATCAGGGTATTGCCCAGGCCGATGATGTGCGCGTGGGCATCGATCAGCCCCGGCACCACGGTCGCGCCGCCCACGTCGATGCGCGGTGCCTGCGGATACAACTGTAGCAAAGCGTCGGCACTGCCCACGTCGAGAACCTTGCCGCTGTCACTCTCCCAGGCAATGGCACCGACCACGGGCTGGGCCGGGTCACCGGTGCGGATGGTATCGGCCACCAGCAGCTTGACCTCGGCCTGGGCCGGCAATGCATGCAGGCAAGGGAGTAACAGGGCAACACAGGCAATACGACGCATCACGCACCCTCCAGAACGGAATGCGTGGACTATGCCGTCATCGACCGGGCCTGACAAACCGTGCGCCGCACCTCAGCCGGGCAGAAACGCCCGCTGCGCTCAGTCGGCGCTTACGTCCACGCGGACGCGGATCTGCTCGCCGGGGTGATAGTCACGATGGGTGCGGTACTGGCGGCCCGCGTATTCGTAGGTGACGTCGTAGCCGTCCACCCGCTCGCTCTCGCTGCCATAGCCGTTGGGTTCGCAGACGCGCACGTCGCCGCGCTGGTAGTTCGGCCGGTTGCTGGCTTCGTAGATGGCACGACCGGCGGCACCGCCGGCAATGGTGCCGACCGCAGTGCCCAGGTAACGTCCATCACCGCCACCGATGCGGCTGCCGAGCACCGCACCAGCCAGGCCGCCGATCACTGTCGCCCACTGGCGACCGCTTTCGTTGCCCTGCCGGTACTGGCCGTTGTCGTAGCCACGCTGGTCATAGCCGTCATTCCGATAGCCGTTGCTGTTGCCGTAGTTGTTGTTGCCGTAGCCGCCAGCCTGATAACCATTGTTGTTATCCACATAACCGCCATCGTTGCGCTCATAGCAGCGCTCGTTGCGGCCTTGGCTGCCGTTGACGATGACCGGATCCACCCGCACCACCCGCGCGTAGTCGTACACCGCACCGTTACCGGCGTTGTCACCGCCGCGGTACTGGCCATCGTCATAGCGCGGGCCCGGCCGGTACTGGCCATCATCGTAAGAACCGTTGGGGCGGTATTGACCGTCGTCATAACGCTGCGCGGACGCGTTGAACGCGACCAGACCACCGACGACAAGGACAGCGGCAACAGCTAGCGAGCGACTCATGGCAGTAACCACTCCGGCTGGAATGAGGAACGAGGGATGAGCGATGCTCAGGCGCGGCGGGTGAAACGATCCTGAACCGGCCCGGCCCGCGCGGGGCGCGGGGCGGGCCGGAGCCAAATCAGGCCGAAAACTCGGTATCCAGGCTGATCGGCACCGCGCTCAGCGCCTTGGAGACCGGACAATTCTGCTTGGCATCATCGGCAATTGCGCGGAACCGGGTCTCGTCCAGGCCCGGCACCACCGCCTTTACCTTGAGCCGGATCTGCGACAGCTGCGGGCCACCTTCCATCGACAGGTCGACATCGGCACGGGTGTCCAACGAGGTCGGCGGGAAGCCGGCTTCGCTGAGCTTGGCCGACAGCGCCATGGTGAAGCAGCCGGCATGTGCGGCAGCAATCAGTTCTTCGGGGTTGGTGCCCTTCTCATCGCCGAAGCGGCTGTTGAACGCATAGCGGGTGTTCTCCATCAAACCGCTCTGCGGCGTACTCAAGCGGCCCTGCCCGGTCTTCAGATCGCCTTCCCAGTGTGCGGTGGCGTGACGCGAAATACCCATGGTCGAACTCCTCGTGGTGGATGACCCGGCCAGCCTAAACCACAGCGTGTTAGCGGTTTGTGCGCCGCAGCCAGCGGCGCAACGGCGTGCCCGCCGAGCGCGGGCAACACCGCGTTTGATCGCAGTCCAACCCGGTTTTTGCATGACTTCCAGCACCGAATTGTTGTCCAAATACGTCCAGAACCAATTTTTATGGGCTTTTTCTTCGATTGCCTATTGGCGTCACGCAATTCATGCCCTACATTTCGCTTGCCGACGGGGTCGGCACGACCAACAACCAACCGTTCACGGAACAGGAAATCATGGCAAAGACCGCTAAAAAGGCTGCCCCGAAGAAGGCAGTGAAGAAAGTAGCTACGAAGGCTGCAACCAAGGCTGCCGCAAAGCCGGCCGCACTGAAGCCGATCAAGGAAGCACTGACCAAGTCCGGTCTGGTTGCCCACATCGCTGAAGCCACCTCGGTCGCTGCCAAGGACGTGCGCGCTGTGTTCGCCGCCCTGGAAGGCGCCGTTGCCGCCTCGGTCAACAAGAAGGGCGCTGGCTCCTTCACCCTGCCGGGCCTGCTGAAGATCTCCACCGTGAGCGTTGCTGCCAAGCCGAAGCGCAAGGGCATCAACCCGTTCACCAAGGAAGAGCAGTGGTTTGCCGCCAAGCCGGCTACCACCAAGCTCAAGGTGCGTCCGCTCAAGAAGCTCAAGGACGCTGCGCTGTAATCAGCGCGCCCCTTGGCGAATGAACGGGACGGCTCTGCCGTCCCGTTTTTTTTTCCTTCATCGCAACGTGGAAAACGTTCCCATGGGTCGCAGCGTTCCGCCTGTGGCATGGGAAAAGCACTGGAACACAGCGTCATGGTCCAACGCCTCGTACCTGCGCCGGAGCGGGCCTATGGTGGCCACTCCCACCGCTTCCCCACGTAGTCCACCATGTCCATCAGCAAGCATCGCTACCGAATCTCCGTCACTCCGATCGAGACTGACGGCCAGCAGTGCAGCGGCCGTTGCTCGATCGAGTTCGAACAGCGCAGCCAATACAACTGGATGCGCCAGCTGGAATCCGCGCAAGGCCAACGGCGACTGTCCTGCAATGAAGACGCCGGCATCGTGGTTGTCACCGGCCTGCTGGAGACCCTGGCCGAATCGGCTGGCAAGCCCGACAGCCTGTTGGCCGCGCTGCAGCCGGAGCTGGACCAGTTGCTGCACAAGCTCAAGCGCCTGCAGTCCCCGGCCGAGTAACCCGGTGGTGGAGCTGGCGGCGGATTGCGAGGCTCTGCGCAGTCGCGCTGGATCAGGAGCTGGCGAGTGCAGATCGAACCGGCCTGAGGGTGTTTCCGGCTGTCCGACGCGGATGGAGCACAGCGCTGCAACTGGCACCAACGCGCGCACCGCCCATCGAGGGCGCTGGCCTGAAGTGGCCGCTGTATCGCCCCAGCCTGGCTTGAATCGATGCTGCTAATAAGCCGTTCACCCGATCTGGTTATCTTGCTATTCCAACCTGCCGCCATTACCGAGTGCGACCGATGAATCTGCGTTCCCTGCTCCTCCCCAGCATTGCCCTGATCGCCATCGCCGGCAGCGCCCATGCCGCACCGCAGATCAACGGCAAACAGTTGACCGTTGGCGCCGCCGATGTGCAGCAGTATCTGGACGGCAGCTTCCCGCGCACCCAGAAGGCACTGGGCGGACTGCTGGCGCTGACCGTGAGCCAGCCACACTTGACCCTGCCACAGGGCAGCCGCCTGGACCTGGGCTTCAACCTGGCCATGGCCGCTGGCGGCTCATCGATGCCGGTGGGCGATGTGCAGATCAGCAGCGGCCTGCGTTATGACACGCAGACCCAGGGCTTCCACCTGGATCAGCCCACCGTTGATGGCTTCCGCCCCAGTGCTGGCGGTGGTGAGTTGGATTCAAGCACCCGCAGCCTGCTCAACAGCTGGCTGGCCGACTACGCCCGACGCGAGCCGATCTACAAGATCGACCCGGCCATCGCCAAGGTGATGGGCGTGCTGCAGGTGAAGTCGGTCGGCATCCAGAACGGCCGCATCGCGGTGGACTTCAACCAGAACCTGGGCAGCTTCGTGCCGCAGGGTTTGCTGGGCAACTGAGCCGGACAGCTGTAGAAACGAAAGAGGCCGCGATTGCGGCCTCTCTCATTTTGATCTGCCTGTGGGAGCGGCGTCAGCCGCGAAGCTGACGATGTATCAGCCGCGAAGCCGAGCCTTTCGCCAACAGAACCGCTTTTCCATTGATTGACAGCACTTGAACTGGCAGTAGCTTCGCGGCTTACGCCGCTCCCACAAAACCAGCGGGCGCCTTTCAGCGCTTCGGCTGCAGCATCGTGCCGGTGCACTTGGGCGAGCCGCAACGGCATTCCCAGATCTTTTTCAGGCGCGGTGTGTGACGCTCGGCCAGGGTGATGCCGTAGTTGTAGGTCAGCTCTTCGCCGGCCTTGATATCGCGGATCGCTTCGATGAACACCTTGTCGGCGGTGCGATCATCGCCTTCGGCCTCTTCGATCATCGCCTCGCAGCTCGGATCACAGCTGTGGTTGATCCAGCGTGCGTCATTGCCCTTGTAGTTGGCATCGATGACGTAATCGTCGTTCAGGGTGAACAGGAAGGTGTGACCGGTTTCCACATCACCCGCATCGTCTGCGTCCACTTCGGCATGGGTACGGCGCTTGCCCTTGTATTCGATGACGCGCTCGCCCTTCTTGATGGCGGCCACGGCGAACACGCCGTTGCCATGGATGGAGGATTTGCGCGCCTGGATCTTCTTGGGCATGTACATGGCCGGGACTTGAGTGAGACGGTGATTCTCGCCCATCGGGCAGGACAACCCAAGCGGGGATTGGCATATGACAACTGTCCAACGCCCATGGGCGTCCTCCCCCGCAGGAGGAGAGGAGAACTGCAGCGGCTGCACAGCGCACTTGCTGTTGATTTTGGCCCCCTCTCCCCCTGCGGGAGAGGGTTGGGGAGAGGGGTAGCTTTTGGCGCCGGATCAAAACTGACCAACATGACCACCTGACTTTTTGAGGCAGAAGCGAAAAGCAGCGGCTGCGCCGCCCCCTCTCCTGCCTTCGGCATCCTCTCCCGCAGGGGGAGAGGAAACAGCTGCAGCCCCCTGATTGGGTGAGGGGTTTCTGCCACCTGAACGGCAAAACTTGGCCCTCCCGGCGAGAAAGCGTACAATTTTGGTCCACATTGATTCCCCGCCCCCGCAATGCTCCGCGTCACCAAGCTCACCGATTACGCCACCGTCGTCCTGACCGTGCTTGCCGCACGGCCAGCCGAAGTGCTGAGCGCGACCGATCTGGCTGAAGCCGCCGGATTGGAGCCGCCCACCGTCAGCAAGCTGCTCAAGCCGCTGGCCCAAGCCGGTCTGGTGGAAGGCCTGCGCGGCGTGCATGGCGGTTACCGGCTTACCCGCCCGGCCTCCGAGATCACCCTGATCGAGATCCTGGAAGCGATGGAAGGCCCCTTGGCAATCACCGAATGCAGCCAGGAACAAAGCCAGTGCGGCCTTGCCGGGCAGTGCGGTGTGCGCTCCAACTGGCGGCTGATCAATGACGTGGTTTCCGATGCCCTGCGCGGCGTCACCCTCGCGCAGATGCTGCACCCCTTACCGCTTGCCGACCGTCGACGCATCAGCGCCGACGTCGTCTCCTGAACAACCGTAGGCAGCCCTGATGGCCACCGAAATCATCGAACCGGTCGACACCGTCGACAGCCCGAACCGTGAAATCCATGAGCAGCTGGGTCGTAAATACGACGCAGGCTTCGTCACGCTGATCGAATCCGAATCGTTCCCCCCCGGTCTGGACGAGGACGTCATCCGTGCACTCTCGGCCAAAAAGGACGAGCCCGAGTGGATGACGCAATGGCGTCTGGATGCCTACCGTCACTTCCTGACCATGCGCCAGCCGGACTGGGCAAAGCTCGAAATCGCGCCGATCGACCTGCAGGCACTGAGCTACTTCTCCGCGCCCAAGGGCCCGAAGTACCAGTCGCTGGACGAAGTACCCAAGGAACTGCTGGACACCTACGAAAAGCTCGGCGTGCCGCTGCATGAGCGCGCGAAGCTGGCCGGCGTGGCGGTGGATGCGGTATTCGATTCGGTCTCGGTCGGTACTACTTTCCGCAAGGAACTGGCCGACAAGGGCGTGATCTTCTGCTCCATCTCCGAAGCCATCCGCGAATACCCGGAGCTGGTACGCAAGTACCTGGGCTCGGTGGTGCCGGTGGGCGACAACTATTTCGCCGCGCTCAACTCGGCGGTGTTCTCCGACGGCAGCTTCGTGTTCGTGCCGGCCGGCGTGCGCAGCCCGATGGAGCTGAGCACCTATTTCCGCATCAACGCCAGTAACACCGGGCAGTTCGAGCGCACCTTGATCATCTGCGAGGACAAGGCTTACGTCTCGTATCTGGAAGGCTGCACCGCGCCGATGCGCGATGAGAACCAGCTGCACGCCGCGGTGGTCGAGCTGGTGGCGCTGGAAGATGCCGAGATCAAGTATTCGACCGTGCAGAACTGGTACCCAGGCGACGAGAACGGCGTCGGCGGTATCTACAACTTCGTCACCAAACGTGCTGAATGTCGTGGCGCGCGCTCCAAAGTGACCTGGACCCAGGTGGAAACCGGTTCGGCCATCACCTGGAAGTACCCGTCCTGCGTGCTGCTGGGCGACGACTCGGTGGGTGAATTCCACTCGGTCGCGTTGACCCATCATCGCCAGCAGGCCGACACCGGCACCAAGATGATCCACGTCGGCAAGCGCACCAAGAGCAAGATCATCTCCAAGGGCATCAGCGCCGGCCGTGGCCAGAACACCTATCGCGGCCTGGTGCGTGTTGACCGTGGCGCCGAAGGCGCGCGCAACTACACCCAGTGCGACTCGCTGCTGATCGGCAAGAAGTGTGGCGCCCACACCTTCCCCTACATCGAGGTGAAGAATCCCAGCGCCACCGTCGAACACGAGGCCACCACCTCCAAGATTTCCGACGACCAGCTGTTCTATTGCCGCGCCCGCGGCATCGACCAGGAAAACGCGGTGTCGATGATCGTCGACGGCTTCTGCAAGCAGGTGTTCAAGGAACTGCCGATGGAGTTCGCGGTGGAAGCCAAGAAGCTGCTGGAAGTCTCGCTTGAAGGATCGGTCGGATGAGCCGCCTGTCGCTGCTCCTGCTGGTCGTGCTGCCGTTCGCGGCCTCTGCCGCGTCACCGGGCAAGGCCTGCGACGATGCCCGCACCCAGCTGGATATCAACGAGTGTGCGGCGGCGGAAGCCACCGCCGCCGACGCCGAGCTCAACGCCGTGTACCGGCAGGTGATGCAGAAGCTGCAGGGCCAGCAGGTCGCCATCGACAAGCTGCGCGCTGCCCAGCGCCTGTGGATCCCGCTGCGCGATGCCGACATCGAAGCGCGCTACCCGGTGGGCAAGGACGAAAATCCGCGAGTCCTGTACGGCTCGATGTATCCGATGCTGTATTCGGCCAACAAGGCCGAACTGACCCGCAAGCGCACCCAGTGGCTGCGCGCCACCTTCCTCGATCGCGCCGAAGGCGAGCTCTGATCGCCCCGCACACTACATATTGAAGAACGCACCCTCATGCTGAAGATCGAAAACCTCCACGCAAGCATCGGCGACAAGGAAATCCTCAAGGGTCTGTCGCTGGAAGTGAAGCCGGGCGAAGTACACGCCATCATGGGCCCGAACGGCGCCGGCAAGTCCACCCTCGGCAATGTCCTGTCCGGCCGCGACGGCTACGACGTCACCGCCGGCAGCGTGCAGTTCGAAGATGGCGACCTGCTGGAGCTGGAACCGGAAGCACGCGCCGCCGCCGGCCTGTTCCTGGCTTTCCAGTACCCGGTGGAAATCCCCGGCGTCAACAACACCTACTTCCTGCGTGCCGCGCTCAATGCGCAGCGCAAGGCCCGTGGCGAAGAAGAGCTGGACTCGATGCAGTTCCTCAAGCTGGTCCGGCAGAAGCTGGCCGTGCTGCACCTGAAGGACGAGCTGCTGCACCGTGGCGTCAACGAAGGTTTCTCCGGTGGCGAGAAGAAGCGCAACGAGATCTTCCAGCTGGCCGTGCTTGAGCCGAAGCTTGCGATCCTCGACGAAACCGACTCCGGCCTGGACATCGATGCGCTGAAGAGCGTGGCCGATGGCGTCAACGCGCTGCGTTCGCCGGAGCGTTCGTTCCTGGTGATCACCCACTACCAGCGCCTGCTCGACTACATCAAGCCGGACGTGGTGCACGTGCTGGCCAACGGTCGCATCGTCAAGACCGGTGGCCCGGAACTGGCGCTGGAGCTGGAAGCCCACGGTTATGACTTCCTGAAGGACCGCGTGGTCCGCGAGGCCGCCAAGTAATGAATGCCCTGCTCGATTCACTGGCCGGCACCTTCTGCGGCAGCAAGGAGCGCGCCGAGCTGCTTGAAGCCGCACTGAAAACCGGCCTGCCCGCCGCCCGCAACGAAGCCTGGAAGTACACCTCGCTGCGCCAGCTGGAGCGCCGCAGCTTCACCGCCGCGCCACTGCAGGCCCCGGACATCGATGCCGCGCTGCTGGCCGACATCCCGTCGCCGCGCTTGGTCTTCGTCAACGGTCGCCACAGCGCTGCGTTGAGCGATCTGTCGTCGCTGGATGCCGGTGTGCAGGTGCGCACCCTGTCTGCCGTGCAGGCCGAAGAGCCCGAGGCGCTGCGTTTCCTTGGCCGTCGCTTCGAGCGCGCCGAAGAAGTATTCGCCCAGCTCAATGCCGCACTCGCCGATGAAGGCGTGCTGGTACAGGTCGCCGACGGCATCGTCAGCGAAACCCCGCTGCATCTGGTATTTGTCAGCGCGGCGGATTCCAGCGACCACGCCTGGCATCACCGCCACCTGATCGAACTGCGCCGTGGCGCCGTGTTCGGTCTGGTCGAGCACCACTTGCAGGCTGGCGACAGCGCGCACCTGGACAACACCCTGGTGCACGTCCACATCGCCCAGGACGCCGTGCTGTCGCATGCCCGCGTGCAGGCCGACAGTGCACGTGCCACCTCGCTGCTGCGCACCGATGCGGTGCTGGCGCGCGATGCGGAATACCGCCGCATCGACCTGGAGCTGGGTGCTGCGCTGAGCCGTCATGAGCTCAACGTGCGCCTGGAAGGCGACAACGCCAAGCTGACCGCCAATGGCGTGCTGCTGGGTACCGGTCGTCGCCATATCGACACCCGCCTGGGCATCGAGCACATCGCCAAGGACACCAGCGCCGCGTTGGTCTGGCGCGGCGTGGCGGCCAACCGCAGCCGCGTGGTGTTCCATGGCGGCATCGGCATCCGCGAAGGCGCCGATGGCACCGATGCCAACCTGTCCAACAAGAACCTGCTGCTGTCGGCCGATGCCGAGATCGATACCCAGCCGACGCTGGTGATCGACGCCGACGAGGTCAAGGCGGCGCACGGCGCTACCGTTGGCCAGCTCGATGCCAATGCGCTGTTCTACCTGCGCACGCGCGGCGTGCCAGCCGAACAGGCGCGCGCCATGCTCAGCGCGGCGTTCTGCCACGAACCGCTGGCAGCCGTGGAAGGCGTCCTCACCGAAAAGCTGGCCCGCCATCTGGACCAGGCACTGCAACAGGCAGGCATGGCATGAATCTCAGTTCCCCGCGTCCGATCCACCACCCGGCCACCGCCCCCGACTGGGAGCGCGTGCGCGCCGACTTCCCGCTGCTGATGCGCGAAGTCAACGGCAAGCCGCTGGTGTATTTCGACAATGCCAACACCGCGCAGAAGCCGCTGTCGGTGATCGGCGCGGTGGACGAGTTCTATCGCCGCTACAACGCCAATGTCAGCCGTGCGGTGCATGCGCTTGGCACCGAGGCGACCGACGCCTACGAAGGCGCACGCACCAAGCTGGCACGCTTCCTCAACGTGCGCAGCGATGAGCTGGTGTTGTGCAGCGGCACCACCTTTGCGATCAACCTGGTCGCGTATTCGTGGGCATTGCCGCGCTTGAAGGCCGGCGATGTGATCCTGGTCTCGCGCATGGAGCACCACGCCAACATCGTCCCGTGGCAGCTGGTCGCCGAGCGCACCGGCGCGACCATCCGCGTGGCCGAGATCAACCCAGACGGCAGCCTCAACCTGGACGCGCTGCATGCAGCGATGACCCCGGAAGTGAAGCTGCTGGCGCTGACCCATGTATCCAACGTGCTCGGCACCATCAACCCGGTGCGCGAGATCTGCCGCGAGGCCCGCAAGCGCGGCATCGTCACCGTGATCGACGGCTCGCAGGCCGCACCGCACCTTAGCGTGGACGTTGCCGCCATCGGCTGCGATTTCTACGTGGTGACCGGCCACAAGATGTGCGGCCCGACCGGCACCGGCGCGCTGTGGGCACGCCGTGAGCACTTGCAGGACATGCCGCCCTTCCTTGGCGGCGGCGAGATGATCAAGGAAGTGAGCTTCGAAGGCACCGTGTTCAACGATGCCCCGCACAAGTTCGAAGCCGGCACGCCAAACATCGCCGGTTTCATCGGCCTGGGCGTGGCGGTGGATTACCTGGAAGCGTTGGGCCGCGAACACATCGAAGCCCGCGAGCAGGAGCTGCTGGCCCATTTCACTGAAGAACTGCAGCGCGTCGAAGGCCTGCGCATCTTCGGCACCGCACCCAACAAGGCCGCCGTGGTGTCGTTCCAGATCGAAGGCGCCCACGCGCACGACCTGGCGACCCTGCTCGACCTGCAAGGCGTCGCCGTGCGCTCCGGCCAGCACTGCGCGCACCCGCTGCTGCAGTACTACGGCGTAGCCGCCACCTGCCGCGCCTCGCTGGCGTTCTACAACACGCATGAAGAGATTGAATCCTTCATGGCGGCGCTGAAGAAAGTGCGCACCCTGCTGGGCTGAGCAGAGCTGGTTTTGTAGGAGCGGCGTGAGCCGCGAAGCCGATAGCACTACAGGCCGAAATTCAAACAGCGAAAGCGCCCTCACCCCAACCCCTCTCCCGTAAACGGGAGAGGGGCTAAGACGCAGCGCTGGATATTTGTAGGAGCGGCGTGAGCCGCGAAGCCACAAATCCAACAGCACACGCTCTACCCCTCCCCAGCCCTCCCCTTGCCTTCGGCAAAGGGAGGGAGCGCATTGCTGGCTTCGGTAGATTCCCGATGGTCCGCAGGTTGTAGGAGCGGCGTCAGCCGCGAAACCGGCACATCCGCAGTGATCATCCAACCTGCGATCTGAGAGTCCACCAGCTTCGCGGCTGACGCCGCTCCTACCGCTCCTTCGTCCTCACGTGCCATAATGCGAACAATTCGCATTTGCACAAACGATGAGCCCGGCGTCATCCTCCCTCCTTGCCACCTTGTTCCGCGACCATCACCGCTGGTTGCTGGCACGGCTGTGCAGGCAGGTTCGGTGCCGCTGGGACGCAGAAGACCTCACCGCCGAGACCTTCAGCCAGGTCGCAGCTTCGCGCACGCCGCTGACCAGCATTGATGAGCCGCGCGCGTTCCTGACCACCATCGCAAAGCGCCTGCTATTCCATCTGCGCCGGCGCCGTGATCTGGAACAGGCCTGGTTGGAGCAGTTGCGGCACAGCCCTGAAGCGTTTTCGCCCTCGCCCGAGGAACGTGCACTGCTGCTGGAAACCGTGCTGCTGGTCGACCGCAGCATGCAGTCACTGCCGGCACCAGCCCGCGCCGCCTTCCTCTACAGCCAGCTCGACGGCATGGGCCACGGGCAGATCGCACAACAGCTTGGCGTATCGGTACGCACGGTCGGTCGCTACCTTCGCCAGGCCTGGAGCTGCTGCCTGCAGGACCTGCAGCACACGGACCTGGCCCCATGAGCGAGCAAGCGGCGATGGAAGCCGCCATCGACTGGATGGTGCTGCTGCAGTCCGGCAGTGCCGGTGCGGACAGCGAACAGCAGCTGCAGCGCTGGCTGGACGCCTCGGCCGAGAATCGTCAGGCCTGGCAGCAGCTGCAGGAAATCCAGGGCCGCTTCCAGCGCCTGCGCGAGGTTGCCCAGCGTCATCCCGGCCAGGACCAACAGGCACGCGAACTGCTGCTGCGGCCGTCACGGCGCGTCGCGCTGCGTTCCCTGGCGGCCTTCGCCCTCACCGCTGGCGGCGCGGCGCTGCTGGCCGACCGCAAATTCCCGCTGCGCGAGCTCAGCGCCGACCTGCGCACCGCCACCGGGCAACGTTGCCGTTTCGCACTGGAAGACGGCAGCACGCTCACCCTCGACGCACGCAGCGCGATGGACCTGGATTTCGGAACCAACCAGCGCCAACTGTGGCTGCGGCGTGGACGTGCACAGCTGGACATCGCCGCCGATCCGCGTCCCCTGCTACTGCACAGCCTGCACACCAAACTCAGCCTGCTGCGCGGCAAGCTCATGGTCGAACGCTACGAGGCGTCCACCCAGATTGCAGTACTCAGCGATCACGTCTTGATCGAAGACCAGCACGGCCATAGCCAGCGCCTGCTCGCTGGGGAAAGCGCACGCATCGATGCCAGCGGCATCACCGCACTCGGCAGCAATCCACTGCAACTGACCGATTGGCTGCACGGCCGGGTCAGCCTCGACAACGCACCGCTGCTGGATCTGGTGGAGCGTCTGCGCGCCTACCGCAGCGGCTTTCTGCGGGTGTCGCCAGAGGCGGCGGCACTGCGCGTGCAGGGCGTATTCGGGCTGGATGACAGCGACCGCACCTTGGCCGCGCTGGCCGAAACCCTGCCCTTGCTGATCCGCTCCTATGGCCCGGTCACCCTGATCGAAAAAAAATAGCGTGAGCGTGTCCGGTTTTTCGCCCTCGATACACATCCCTATCCGAAACCCTCTTTCGGAAGCCGTATCGATGTCCGCCTCCCCCCTGCTTCGCCCTTCCTGCCTTGCCCTGGCCTTGTCGCTGGCCTGCGCCGTTCCGCTGGCCCACGCGCAGACCGCAGCCGCTGATGCGGCAGTGCTCGACTACCAGATCGCCGCCGGCCCGCTAGGCGCCAGCCTCAACCGCATCGCCGCCAGCGCCGGCCGCACCTTGTCGGTGGACCCGGCCCTGCTGCAGGGCAAGCAGGCCAAGGCCGTGCATGGCCAGTACTCGGTCGAACAGGCCGCCGCACAGGCGCTGCAAGGCAGCGGCCTGCAGCTGGCCACCACCGCCAGCGGCGCGCTGACCGTACAGCGCGCGCCGACCAACGGCGTGGAACGCATCGGCACGCTGCGGGTGCAGGGTGACCAGGGAAACCGAACCCAGCTGGGCGATGACAGCCGCAACCCGGCCGACACGCCTTACACCTCCGCGCAGTCCGGTGCGCACTTGTCACTGCAGCAGATCGAGCGTTCGCGCGGCACCCAGGCCGGTGACATCTTCAAGGGCGTGGCCGGTGTCATCAACGGCGACAACCGCAACTCCGGTGCGCTCGACCTGAACATCCGCGGCATGCAGGGCTTCAACCGCGTGCCGGTGCTGATCGATGGCAGCCAGCAGCAGGTCACCGTCTACCGCGGCTATGCCGGCGTGGCCGGGCGCAGCTATATCGACCCGGACATGATCGGCGGCATCGACATCCAGAAGGGCCCGACCAGCGGTGCCGAAGGCGTCGGCGCCATCGGCGGCGTGGTCAGCATGCGCACCTTGAACGCCGAGGACATCATCACCGGCGACAAGGATTGGGGCATCCGCCTGAAAGGCAGCTTCAGCGACAATTCGTCTTCGCCGCCGCCGGCCTTCACCACTGGCGGCCTGCGCAATGGCGGCCGTTTCCTCACCGCCTGTGGTGGCGGCCGCACCTGCACCGTGCAGCAGCTGCCAAGCGAGTTTGCCGATGAGACCGGCATGGATCGCCCTTCCACCGGCACCCCGACCGGCGGCAGCGGCAGCATCGCCGCAGCCAAGCGCTTCGGCCAGTTCGAAGTACTCGGCGCCTTCGCGCGACGCAAGACCGGCAACTACTTCGCCGGCGAGAACGGCCCGGGTGCGCCCGAGCCGCACTACGCCACCTCGCGTACCACCGACAGCCGTGGCCGCTGGGTCGAGTACACCACTGTCTCCTTCGAAGGCCTCAACCGCTTCCGTGCCGGCGAAGAAGTGCTCAACACCTCGGTCGACAACCAGTCCTGGTTGCTCAAGGGCACCTGGAAGCCCAGCGCTGACCAGGCCCTGGAACTGGGCCGCATGAAGTACCAGAGCCGCTACGGCGAGCTGATGCCGTCGGCCATCCTGCGCGGTGAAGGCGCACTGCAATCGGCGCTCAGCGATGTCGACGCCGACACCTGGACCGCGCGTTACCGCTGGCAGCCGGCCAACGAGCTGATCGACTTCAAGGCCAACGCCTGGCGTACCGCCTTGGACAACACCATCCGCAACGTCTACTCGTTCCCGACACTGCCGCCGGAATACACCTATATCGAGACCACCTACCGCCAGGCCGAGCGCTGGGGAATCGACGCCACCAACACCTCGCGCTTCATCACCGCCTGGGGCGACGTCGCCTTGCAGTACGGCTTCACCCACGGCAAGGAAGACGTGCATCCGATCAGCGCCTCGCAGAGCTTCAGCAGCAACAACGCCAAGCGTGAGGAAAGCAGCCTGTTCGCCAGCGCCGAGTGGGTGCCCACCGATTGGCTGAAGTTCGACGCCGCCATCCGCCATACCCGCTACAAGAGCTATGACCGCGAGATCACCCGCGTGCCATCGCAGAGCCGCCCCATCACCTATACCGACGTCCACCTGCAGAACAAGGCCAGCGGCAATGCACCGATCGCGGCGATCACCTTCACCCCGTTCGAGGGCGTGCAGGTCTATGCCCGTTACGCCGAAGCGCTGCGTATGCCTGGCCTGTTCGAGACCAGCTCCGGCCCGGTTCCAAGCACCTTCGCAATGGACCTGCGCCCGGAGCGCGCCAAGAACCGCGAGTACGGCATCAACCTGCTGCGCGACGGGCTGTTCGCCGAAGGCGATCAGGCTCGCCTGAAGCTGGCCTACTTCGACAACCACGTGAAGGATTACCTGACCCGTACCACCGTGCAGTTGGACGGCTGGGTATCGTCACCTGTGATCGAGAATATCGACAACGCCGACTTCAAGGGCTACGAGATCACCGCCGAGTACCGCACGCCGCGCTTCTTCAGTGAGCTGTCCGGCAGCTATTACACCTACACCAACTTCTGCCACAGCGACCGCGCCTATCCGACCAAGTCAGAGCCCTGCCATCCGGGCGGCGTCACCGACAGCTATGCCAGCAACCACGTCCCGCCGCGCGCCTCCGGTGCGCTGACGCTGGGCACGCATCAGCTGGACCAGCGCCTGACCGCCGGTGGCCGGGTCAGCTACACCGGCAACCGCCCGACCCTGCCGCGCGCCAGCAGCATCATCCCGGTGGTCGATTGGGGTTCCTACGTGCTGGTCGACCTGTTCGCCAACTACCGCATCAACGAGCACGTCGCACTCGACCTGAGCGTGGACAACCTCACCGACCGTTACTACATGGACGCGATGACGCTGGGCCTGATGGCCTCGCCAGGCCGCACCGTGCGCATGGGCTTCACCGTCAACTTCTGAGGAACCGCATATGTCCGCTTCCCCAATGCTGCTGGAACTCAGCCGCAGCCAACGCTTGAAGGCCGCCACCCACGGTACCCACGAGCGCCTGGACCAACGCATCATGCGCGGCGAACCGTTCGCATCGCTTGAGAACTACCGGCGCTTCCTGCGCGTGCAGTACCGCTTCCACCGTGATCTGGCGGTGCTTTACTCGCTGCCTGCGTTGCAAGGCCTGTTGCCGGACCTGGCCGAGCGCCAGCGCCTGCAGGAACTGCAGCAGGATCTGCACGACCTGGGTGAAACCCTGCCCGCCGATGACAATGCCGCCTTGAGCAGCGACATCGACCCGGCCACCGCGCTGGGTTGGCTGTACGTGGTCGAGGGCTCCAACCTCGGCGCTGCCATCCTGTTCAAGCTGGCTGCGAAGATCGGCCTGGATGCCAATCACGGCGCACGCCACCTGGCCGGCCACCCGGACGGGCGCGCGCGTCACTGGCGGCGTTTCACCGAGGCGCTGGATGGCAATGCCTTGGATGCCGAGCAGGAACAACGTCTGGTGGCTGGTGCCACTGCCGCGTTCCAGCGCGTGCATGGCTATGTCGAGCAGGGTTTTGCCGACTGAGATGGAGGCAACGCTGAGCACTGCACCAACCATGCCACGGCGCAATCGCGCCGTGCGCGTGGGCTATCTGTTGCTGGGCATGTTGATGGTGGCCCTGGGCATCATCGGCGCATTGCTGCCGGTGATGCCCACCACCATTTTCATGATCCTGGCTGCCGCCTGTTTTGGCCGTTCCTCGCCGCGCTTCGAGCGCTGGCTGCTGCAGCACCCGCAGTTCGGCCCACCGTTGCGGCTATGGCGCGAACAGGGCGCGATGTCCAAGCGTGCCAAAGCCTTTGCCTGCGGCGGCATGGCGCTGGGCTTTGCGGTGTTCTGGTACTTCGCGCATCCGTCGCTGCTGTTGTGGCTGGCGGTTGCGATCGGCATGGGCGGCTGTGCGCTGTATCTGCTGACCCGGCCGCTGCCGCGCGGCGTGGCCGCGGTGCCGTCCCCGCAATCGGAAGAACGCGGCATCCGCTCGGTCGCTGCAACCGTGACCGTGTTGCTGCACATTGGAATGTTCGCGCTCTTGCTGTGGAGCCGCGCGCCAAGCATGGATCCGCCGCTGGAGGAGCCCGCCGAACGCACGCAGCTGGTGATGCTGCCGCCACGTGCACCGGAGCAGCCACTGGAGGAAGTGATTGCACCCACGCCCTCCGCCGCGGCCTCGGCGACGAAACAGAAGCCCGAACCGCCACGCCCAGTGCCACCATCGCCACCGCGCGCCGCCGCCAATTGGATCGTTCCGCCGCCGGCGCCACCGCAGCCCGTGCAGCAGGCGCCTGCCCCGCAGCAACAGGAGGCCTCGATAGCGGCCGCCCCGGTCACGCCACCGCTGCCCACCGGCCCCAGCGTGGCCAACCCCGGCAAGGACAGCTGGGAAGGCCGGGTCATGGCCAAGCTGGAACGGCATCGCCGCTATCCCAATGCCGCCCGCGCGCGCCGCGAACAAGGCGTCGCCCACATCCGGGTTAGCCTCGCCCGTGATGGCTCGGTGTTGTCGTTGGCGTTGGAGCAGACCTCCGGTTCGGCCATGCTCGATCAGGCCGCATTGGATACGTTCCGCCGTGCCGCGCCATTGCCGGCGGTGCCGGAAGCACGCAAGGCACCGCTGGAACTGTCGTTCCCGGTCGAGTTTTTCATGCGCTGAAGGCAAGACAGCCGCTTCACCTGTAGTGCCGAGCCATGCTCGGCAAGGGCTTCACCGGTAACGCCCCAGCCGAGCATGGCTCGGCTCTACACAAGTGACGCCTCTGGTGCATCACCTTGCGAAGATACAACCCCTCCCCAGCCCTCCCCTTGCCTTCGGCAAAGGGAGGGAGCACAGCCCAGGACACCTCCCATCGTCCGTTCCGGCTCGCGGCGCTAGAATGCAGCCCATGAACACGCTGACTTTCCGCCCTGCTACCGCCGCCGACATCCCGGCCCTGATCGATCTGGTCACCTCCGCCTACCGTGGCGACGCCTCGCGCGTCGGCTGGACCACCGAAGCCGATATCCTTGATGGCCAGCGCATCGACGCCGCCGGCATCCAGGGCGATCTGGACCGCCCGCGCAGCGTGATCCTGCTCGCCGAGCAGGACGGCCAGCTGCAGGCCTGCTGCCATGTCGCCGATGAAAACGGCCACGGCTACTTCGGCATGTTCTCGGTCAGCCCCAACGCCCAAGGCGGCGGCATCGGCAAACAATTGATGCAGCGCGCGGAACAGCATGTAGCCGAACAGTGGCAGCTGCCGACCATGCAGATGACGGTGATCGATTGCCGCGACGAGCTGATCGCCTTCTACGAACGCCGCGGTTACGTCCGCACCGGCATCAAGAAGCCATTCCCGTATGGTGATGAACGCTTCGGCATCCCCAAGCGCGACGATCTGCAATTCGAAATCCTCGAAAAGCCGCTCGGAGCCACCGCATGAGCGAGACCTGGACCTTCATCTGCGCCAGCGAAGAGCTGTTGCCGGGCGAAATGAAGACCGGCTTCGATGAAGTCACTGGTTCGCCGATTGTGGTGTTCAACCTGGACGGTGAGCTGTATGCGCTGGAAGACCAGTGCACGCATGAGGAGTTCGAGCTGTCCTCCGGCACCCTGGATCCGGACGAAGGCAGCATCGAGTGCATCCTGCACGGCGCCCGCTTCGACATCCGCGATGGCCGCGCCCTCTGCGCCCCGGCCTATACGGCGGTGCCCAAGTTCCCGGTCAAGCGCGAACACGGCGGCATCTGGTCGCGCGACGACCGCGACTGATCCAGCCGGCTGTCCGCCCCGGATCCGGGGAGTCAGCACCGCGGCTCCCCTGCGTTCATCCACACCCCCGGGGCCTCCAGACCCGGTCGCGCTCCTGCGACAGCTCAGCTGGCATCACGTTCAAAGGCCATTCCTCCCGGGCAAAAGCATCCTGCCTGTACCCGGGCAAGACCCAGCTGTACCAAGCATATCGGCATTGCAAACGCAAACAATTCTCAATAAGATGCGCATCTGCCGCGATAACGCGAAATTAACGGTCTGCGCTTTTCCCCATGTCCTCCCCGTCCACCAAGGCTCAAACGCTGACTGTCGCCACCGTGCGACAGCGCCTGCCTTGGCTGATGCTGGTGTTCGGCATGTTGCTGGTCTGGGCCGTCGCGCTCCAGGCCAAGGCCGTGGTCACCGCCCCGCTGGCAATGGAAGCGTTCGACCAGGTACTGGTTTCGCCTGAACCCGGTCACCCGCAGCAGCCGCTGGAGATGGCCGCCATCAGCGAATCCGGCGGCGAGTCCTCCCGCCTGACCCGGCCGCGCCCGGCAGCGACGCTGTCCAGCCCGGTTCCGCTGGCTCTGTTTACCCCCAGCCGCGTATTCGTGACTGCCGCCAGCGACACGCTGCTGCAGCACGCGGTTGAACGCGCCCAACGCTATCCGTTGGCGCCCTATCTGCTGCTCAATCCCGGCCACGCCCCGCCGCGCGCCTGACCAGCTGACACGGACGCGCTCTGCGGCCCGTCGTTCTGTTGCTCATCGTTCTACGCCTGCGCCGTGCCGCATGGCTCGCCCCACCGATCCGTTCCCCTGCCTCCGCGCCAACCGGCTGCGGCGGTCGTCCTACTTCTCCCTTTTCACTACCGATCATCACCATGACCCATATCAAAAGCCGCAAGCACAGCAGCACCGCGCCGCGCATCAGCGTCCTGGCATCGACCACCGCCAGCCTGATCACCGGTCTGAGCCTGGCAACCCTGCCTGGCCTGGCCAGCGCCCAGGAAGCCAAGACCCTGGACCAGGTCGAGGTGCATGCAATGAACGGCTACAAGGCCGAGAAGTCTGCGTCCAACAAATACACCCAGACCCTGCAGAACACCCCGCAGACCATCCAGGTGATCACCAGCGACCTGTTCAACCAGCAGGGTGCCACCACCCTGACCGAAGCACTGCGCAACAGCGCCGGCGTGGGCACCTTCTATGCAGGTGAGAACGGCAACACCAGCACCGGTGACACCGTCTACATGCGCGGCTTCGACAGCTCCAGCAGCATCCTGGTCGACGGCATCCGTGACCTGGGCTCGATCTCGCGCGACGTGTTCAATACCGAGCAGGTCGAAGTACTGAAAGGCCCGGCCGGTACCGATATCGGCCGCACCGCGCCCACCGGCGCGATCAACATGATCAGCAAGCAGGCCAACCTGCGCGATGCGATCGCAGGCAGCCTTACCGCCGGCACCGATGGCCAGCAGCGCGCTACCGCCGACTGGAACCAGACCCTGGGCGCCACCGCTGCGCTGCGCCTGAACGCCATGTGGCAGGACAGCGATGTGGCCGGCCGTGACCACGTCAACAACAAGCGCTGGGGCTTTGCGCCGTCATTCGGCTTCGGCCTGGGTACCGACACCCGCTATTTCCTCAACCTGCAGTACCTGAAGCAGGACAACATCCCCGACGGCTTCGTGCCGACCATCGGCCTGCCGGGCTGGACCCCGCAGCCGGGCCTGGAGCAGCTGGCCGGCCATCCGGTGAATCCGGAAAACTTCTACGGCACCCGCTACGACCACGATGACGTGACCTCGCAGCAGGCGACCTTCCGCTTCGAACATGATTTCTCCGACACGTTCAAGCTGACCAACACCGCGCGTTGGGGCAAGACCGAGCAGGACTATCTGCTGACGGCATTCATGTCCACCGGCGGTACCGCTGCCAACCAGCAGGCCGGCAACATCAAGTGGACGAATATCAATGACCTGTCCACCTACACGATGAATCGCAGCAACCTGACCTACAAGGATCAGGAAAACACGATCCTGACCGACCAGTTGAACCTGCGCATCGACTTCGTCACCGGCCGCGTCCAGCACAACGTCAGCACGGGCGTGGAGTTCACCCAGGAACAGCAGAAGTCCTGGGGCAAGGCCGGCACCGCTGGCGCTGGCTGGGGCCCGGCAAACCTGTACAACCCGGACTGGAATGCAACCGGCCTGACCACCCGTCGCACCGGCGTCCACACCGACGGCAAGACCACCACGTCCTCGCTGTACGTGTTCGACACCCTGAAGTTCAGCGAGAGCTTCATGCTGACCGCTGGCCTGCGTGCCGATCACTACAAGACCGAGTACAGCAGCACGGCGCTGTGCACCGCCGCCAACTGCGCCGGTCGCCCGGTCGGCACCCTGATCGCGCTGCCGTCGTTCGATGATTCGGATACCTTGATCAACTGGAAGGTCGGTGCGCTGTACAAGCCCAACGACGCCGTCAGCGTGTACGCGAACTACGCCATTTCGCAGCAGCCCCCGGGCGGCAACAACTTCCAGCTCAACGAAACCGCTGGCAACGTCAACAACATCAACATGGATCCGCAGGAAGCCCGCACCATCGAAGTGGGCACCAAGTGGGCGTTCCTGGATGACGCACTGGCACTGAACGTTGCCCTGTTCCGTACCGAAGTCACCAACGAGATCACCGGCAGCGCCGCCGACGGCTACTTCCAGAACGGCCAGAAGACCGTGGAAGGCATTGAAGTCTCCACCGTCGGCAAAATCACCGACAACTGGTCGGTCTCTGCCGGTTATACCCACATGAACACCCAGGTCGACACCGGCAGCCTGGTGACCGCCGATGGCAGCAACAACCTGACCTACACCCCGGATGATGCCTTCACCGGCTGGACCAGCTACGTGTTCCCGTTCGGCCTGACCATCGGCGGCGGCGTGCGTTACTCCGGCGAGATGCATCGCGGTACCGACGGTGCCAAGGGCACGCCGGCCTTCGTCAAGTCCTACACCGTGTATGACGCCGTGGCGTCCTATGCAGTCAACGACAACCTGGTGCTGCGCTTGAACGCCTACAACCTGTTCGACAAGCAGTACGTCGCCGCGATCAACAAGAGCGGTTACCGCTACACCCCGGGTACCCCGCGTACCTTCATGTTCAGCGCGGACTTCCGCTTCTGATCAGATGGGCGCAGGGGCTTACACTCCCCTGCGCCCTTTTCGGAAAGACCGCCATGTTGCTGCACATACCCAATGTACTCAGCGCCGAGGAAGTGGCCGGTTTCCGCCGTGCACTGGAAACGGCCGACTGGGCTGATGGCCGCGAGACCGTTGGCCATCAAGGTGCGCAGGTCAAACGCAACCTGCAGCTGCCCGATGCCTCACCACTGAAGGCCGAACTGGGCCAGCATGTTCTGGGCGCGCTGGAACGCAATCCCCTGTTCTTCGCCGCGGCTCTGCCGCTGCGGATCCTGCCGCCACGCTTCAATCGTTATACCGGCGGTGGCGAATACGGCTTCCACGTCGATGGCTCGGTAATGAGCGTCGGCCACGGCGCACAACGCACGCATATCCGTTCGGACATCTCCTGCACCCTGTTCCTGTGCGAGCCGGAGGATTACGACGGCGGCGAACTGATCATCAGCGACACCTACGGCGAGCACGAAGTGAAGCTGCCGGCCGGTGATCTGGTGGTGTACCCGTCCAGCAGTCTGCACAAGGTGCAGCCGGTAACGCGCGGCGCGCGGCTGGCCTCATTCTTCTGGGTGCAGAGCATGGTCCGCGACGATGCGCACCGGCGCCTGCTCTGGGAAATGGATACCTCCATCCAACAGCTGACCCAGGATTGCCCGCAACACCCGTCCTTGGTCAGCCTGACCGGGATCTATCACAACCTGCTGCGGCAGTGGGCTGAGACCTGAACTCCTTCCCCCCCCGGCCTCAACGCGAAGCGGCAACAAGACCGTAGCCCGGGTAAGCGCAGCGCACCCGGGGCGCTTGGCGGAAGCCTGGAAGACCGGGCAATTCGTGCTCCCGTGTGCGCTGCGCTTACCCGGGCCACAGAACTGCACTTACCCGAGTCACCACAGTTCCCGCAGTGAAGCGCATGGCAGGAACGGCTTGATAAACGTCAAGTTGATAGCAATTCTCATTTGCAAAAGTTAACGAATCGTATCTACAATGCCGCACCGCGAACGCCGGCCCCTGTCGCCGCGTCCGCAATCCGGAGATACGAATGCAGCAATCACAGCGCCAGCACGCACAGCACAACGCCGTTTCTGGCGCTGTCAGCCTGCGTCCGCTGGCTTTGTGCATGCTGTTGCTGTTGTCGCTGCTGGCAGCCTTATGCCAGAGCGGCACCCAGTTTTCCCGGCTCGGCCTGGCCCAGAACGGCCACGCGTCGGAGCCGGCGGAAGAACGTCAAGGCGGCGAACGCCACCTGGAAGAAGAAAGCCCGGCCAAGCTGCGCCGGGTAGCACAGCTGCGCGCGCCACGCGCCGCCCTGCCCCTGCCAAGCGTCCAGCAGCTGCTGTCCGCAGCGGACGATCTCACTCCCATCCGCATGCTCATCCCGGCCTCGGCGCCGGTCATTGCCCATGCGCTGGCCAGTCCGCGCCAGCAACGCGGGCAGGCCCCACCGCTGAGCTGACGCTCCGCGCGTAGTCGTTTCCGCTTCACCCCTCTCTTCTTCCCAGCTCGTCCCTGCACGCGTGCGCGCCTGCGGTGCTGACGGCTGCAACGCGTATTTCCTTGACCGAGGTATTCCCATGGCCCTGCGCCAGCGTCACCGTGTGTCCGTTTCCCGCCACCTGCTCAGCCTCGCCGTGCTCGGCGCCATCAGCGCCAGCGCCCATGCCAACGGCAGCGGCGCGCCAACCACGCTGGACAAGGTCGTCGTCACCGCCAGTGGCTTCGAGCAGAAGATCACCGATGCCCCGGCCAGCATCTCGGTCATCACCCAGGAAGAACTGGCCAAGCGCCCGTACATCACCCTGCTCGATGCCGTGCGTGACCTGGAAGGCGTGGACGTGGGCGAAACCCGCGACAAGACCGGCCAGGGCAGCATCTCGATGCGCGGCATGGGCTCGGACTACACCCTGATCCTGATCAACGGCCGCCGCCAGAACAACCACGGCGACATCTACCCGAACAACTTCGGCGGCAACCAGTTCAACCACATCCCGCCGCTGGATGCGATCGAGCGCATCGAAGTGATCCGCGGCCCCGCCTCCACCCTGTACGGCGCCGATGCAATGGGCGGCGTGATCAACGTCATCACCAAGCGCACCCTGGACAGCTGGCACGGCTCCGCCACCCTGGCCCGCAGCTTCGAGACCAACGACGAGTTCGGCGATGACCGTACCGTCGACCTGTTCGTCACCGGTCCGCTGCTGCCGGGCACGCTCAACCTCAGCGCGCGCGCCAGCTGGTATGACCGCGACGCCTCCAACCCGACCTACTCCTCGGTGACCGACCCGGCCGGCAACCAGCACAACCGCGCACTTGGCTTTGGCGCTGGCGGCAAGACCGTGGACAACACCAACAAGGCCGGCGGCATCACCCTGGCATGGACCCCGACCGAGGCGCAGACCATCACCCTGGACTACGACACCTCGCGCCAGGAGTACGACAACTCGATCAAGATCAACGACAACGGCGAAGAGGAATACCCGGTCGGTACGGTCGACAGCATCAGCAGCATCTGGCGCAGCAGCAACTTCTGCCGCAATGGTGTGGGCACCACTGCCGCCCGCTGCAGCGCCAGTGGTGGCACCTGGGCACGACGCGCCGATCCGCGCGTTGGCTATAGCGCGAGCCAGGAATTCACCCGCGATGCCTGGGCGCTGACCCACGAAGGCAAGTGGGGCTTCGGCAACAGTTTCGTCTCGCTGGCGCATGTGGCCACCAACAACGACGGCCGCACCATGCCGTTCACCGTTGCCGAGCGCGAGCACCTGCTGCAGATGATCGATGGCACCGGTGCCTACGCCGGCATGAGCCTGGCCGACCGCCGTGCGCTGGCCGCTTCCACCTTCCTGCCGCGCCCCAAGCGTGTACTGGAAAGTGCGCAGTACACCTTGGACGCCAAGGTCGACATGCCGTTCCAGGCTGCCGGCGAACACGTTGCGGTGTTCGGCACCCAGGTGATCCGTGGCGAACTGACCGACGGCGTGTTCGGCACCGAAGCCGGCGATCCGGGCCGCAAGCAGGAACACAACATGTACTCGCTGTTCGCCGAGGACACCTGGACCGTGATCGAGCCGCTGGCCATCACCTACGGCCTGCGTTTCGACGACCATGAAGTATTCGGCGACCACCTGAGCCCGCGCCTGTACGGCGTGTACACCGTCAACCCGCAGTGGACGGTCAAGGGCGGTGTCAGCACCGGCTTCAAGACCCCCAAGACCACCCAGCTGTATGACGGCGTCACCGGCTTTGGCGGCCAGGGCACCTCGCCGATGTTCGGCAACCCGAACCTGAAGCCGGAAACCAGCACCAGCACCGAACTGGCGGTGTACTGGCAACACCCGGATGGCCACAACTTCAACGCCACCCTGTTCCACAACAAGTTCGACGACAAGATCTCCTCGCAGCCCTGCGGCGCCGGCCTGACCCTGGCCTGCACCAGCACCGGTGAGTACGCCGATCTGGGTTATGCCACCAGCAGCAAGACGGTGAACATCGACGAAGTGGTGATCCAGGGTGCGGAAGTTGCTGGCCGCTGGGAGATCAGCGAACGCTTCGGCCTGCGCGCAAACTACACCTATACCGACAGCGAACAGAAGAGCGGCGCACAGAAGGGCCTGCCGTTGGGCAACAGTGCCAAGCACATGGCCAATGCCACCTTCGACTGGCAGGTCAGCGACCGCTTCAACCTGTTCCTGACGGGTGAAGCGCGCTCCAAGCGCTTCAGCGGCGTCAGCGCGGTGACCGGCGAAGAGCTGTACTTCAAGGACTACACCGTGTTCCATCTGGGCGCCTCGTTCCAGGCCACCCAGTGGATGAAGATCAACGCCCGCATCAACAACCTGCTGGACCGCGACTTCACCACCTACCAGACCCGCTTCAATGATCTGGACGGCAGCGGCATCTACGGTGACGCCACCAACGAGGTTCTGTTCGAAGACAACTTCAACAACAAGGACAAGGCGCGCAGCTTCTGGCTGAGCGTGAACCTGAGCTTCTAAGCGCTGTACTCCCTCCCTTGTGCGCAGCGCAGGAGAGGGGTTCCCAGTGTCAACGCCGCACATCCTCAAGCGTTACCAGCACAAGCAGAACCGCCCCCTCCCTTTCACGAAGTGAAGGGGAGGGTTGGGGAGGGGTAGCCTTTGATCTTGCTTCTGGCTTCAAGTCCAGAACCAGAGCAAAAGCCAGATCAAAAGCTACCCCTCCCCGGCCCTCCCCTTGCCTACGGCAAAGGGAGGGGGCGAAGCACCTGCACAAATTGCGAATCATTCTCATTAGTGCTCTAATCGTCGTCCTTTCATAATCCCGATTCCCGTGTCCGCAGACCGCAGCACCGCCACCACCGTGCAACAACAGGCCAGCCGTGGTTTCTGGTTGCGCACCTTGCATCAGTGGCACTGGATCAGCTCGGCGGTCTGCCTGATCGGCATGCTGTTGTTCTCCCTGACCGGCATCACCTTGAACCACGCGTCCAAGATCGAAGCCAAGCCGCAGGTGCAGAACCAGCAGCTGGAACTCCCCGCCCCGGTGCTCAAGGCCCTGGGTGATCGCGAAGACGGCAATGCGCCGCTGCCGGCGCGCGTCGCTGACTGGTTGTCCAATCGTCTGGAGGTGTCCATTGGCAGCCGCGAGGCCGAGTGGTCGCCGGAAGAAATCTATCTGTCCATGCCCGGCCCCGGCAGTGATGCCTGGCTGAGCATCGACCGCGAAACCGGCGCGGTGGAGTTCGAGAAAACTCGCCGCGGCTGGGTCTCCTATTTCAATGACCTGCACAAGGGCCGCAATGCCGGCCCCGGCTGGGGCTGGTTCCTCGACGTGTTCGCGGTGGCCTGCCTGGTGTTCTGCATCACCGGTCTATTCCTGTTGCACCTGCATGCGCGGCAGCGGCGCATGACCTGGCCGCTGGTCGGCCTGGGCCTGCTGATTCCGCTGTTGATCGCCCTGCTCCTCATCCATTGACCGTCTTTCTCTCCGGAGTCGCACCATGCGCGTCACCCTGACCATCGCCCTGAGCGGTTTGATCGCCACCGCTCCCGCCGCCTACGCCGCCAGCCTCGATGTCAACGTCGAAGTGCCCAAGCTCAACGTGGCCGAGTACCACCGCCCGTATGTCGCGGTGTGGATCGAAGGTGCCGACCAGCAGGTCGCCGCCAACCTGTCGGTCTGGTACCAGCTCCGCGACACCGCCGAAGGCCACGGCACCAAGTGGCTGCCGGACCTGCGCCAGTGGTGGCGCAAGAGCGGCCGCACCCTGCAGGTGCCGGTCGATGGCGTCACCGGCCCGACCCGTCCGGTCGGCAAGCACCAGCTCAGCTTCAGCGACCGCCAGCCGCAGCTGCGCGCCCTGCCCGCCGGCCAGTACTCGCTGGTGGTGGAAGCCGCACGTGAAGTCGGCGGCCGCGAACTGGTCAAGATTCCCTTCACCTGGCCGGCCCGTACCGCGCAGAACGGCCGTGCCCAAGGCACCTCCGAGCTGGGCACCATCACCCTTGCCGTCAAGCCCTGATCCCCATTACCAACGGAGCCAACCGATGAAGCGTTCCCTCCTGCTTGCTGCCACCATCGCCGCCGTACTGCCCTTCTCCGCCGCCGCCCACAAGGCCTGGCTGCAGCCGTCGCAGACCGTGATTGCCGGTACCAACCCGTGGATCACCGTGGACGCGGCCGTGTCCAACGACCTGTTCTACTTCAACCACGTGCCGCTGCGCCTGGACAACCTGGTGATCACCGCACCGGACGGCAGCACCGTGCAGCCGCAGAACGCGGCCACCGGCAAGTACCGCAGCGTGTTCGACGTCGAACTGACCCAGCAGGGCACCTACCGCCTGGCCACCGTCAATGCCGGCCTGTCGGCCAACTGGCAGGAAGACGGCAAGCCCAAGCGCTGGCGCGGTAACGCCGCCACCTTCGCCACCGAAGTGCCGAAGGACGCCAAGGACCTGAAGGTCTCCGAGACCGCCGGTCGCATCGAGACCTTCGTCACCAACGGCAAGCCGAACGACACCGCGCTCAAGCCGACCGGCAAGGGCATGGAACTGGTTGCCCTGGGCCACCCGAACGACCTGTTCGCCGGTGAGCAGGCCAAGTTCAAGCTGCTGGTTGATGGCAAGCCGCACGCTGGCCTGGAAGTCGAGATCACCCGTGGTGGCACCCGTTACCGCAACGCCCAGGAAGAGATCAAGGTCACCACCGACGCCAACGGCGAGTTCTCGGTGACCTGGCCGCAGGCTGGCATGTACTGGCTGGAAACCGGCACCGAGGACAACAAGACCTCGATCCCGCAGGCCGCCGTCCGTCGCCTGAGCTACGTAGGCACGCTGGAAGTGCTGCCGCAGTAAGGCTCTTGCTCAAAGCCCCTCTCCCGCCGGGAGAGGGGTTGGGGTGAGGGTAAGGCCGAAGCCGGGCTCCTGAAGCCGCGGCAGACCCACAAAAGCAAAAGCTCCCCTCATCCGCCCCTTCGGGGCACCTTCTCCCGCCTGCGGGAGAAGGGACCAACTGCACCCAGACAGTTTCCGATACCGATGTCTTCCAACTCCGACATCGCCGCCCTTGGCGGCCACACCATGGGCACCAGCTGGAGCGTCAAGCTGGTCGTTGCGCGCAGCCGTGACCTGCATCCGCTGCATGCCGGCATCCAGGCTGAGCTCGATCGCGTGGTCGCGCAGATGAGCACCTGGGAAGCCGACTCGGACATCAGCCGCTACAACCGTGCCGCCGCCAACAGCTGGCATGCATTACCCGATGATTTCTGGAACGTGCTCAGCACCGCGCGCGACGTCGCCAAACGCAGCGCTGGCGCCTTCGATCCCACTATCGGCCCCTTGGTAGCGCTGTGGGGCTTTGGCGCCGATGCGGGCGCGCAGGTCGTACCTGGTTCCGCGCATCTGGCCGAGGTCGCCGCTCGCTGCGGCTGGAACAAACTGCAGCTGGAACCGCAGACACAGAGCGCGCTGCAACCCGGCGGCCTGCAACTGGACCTGTCGGCCATCGCCAAAGGCTATGGCGTAGATCTGGTCAGCCGCTGGCTGCGTCGTATCGGCATCACTGCCGCGCTGGTCGAAGTCGGCGGTGAACTGCATGGCTACGGCTTGAAACCCGATGGCCAGCCCTGGCGCGTGCTGGTCGAATCCGCGCCTGAAGAAGATGCGGGCGCAGAGTATCCGCCGCGCGTGCTGGCGCTCGATGATCTGGCGGTAGCCACTTCCGGCGACCGCTGGCACCAGTTCGAACGCGATGGCGTGTCCTATAGCCACACGCTGGATCCACGCAGCCACGCACCAGTCAGCCGTGCCGCTGCAGCGGTCACGGTGATCGCGCGTGACGCCATGCACGCAGATGCCTGGGCAACCGCACTCACCGTGATAGGCGCCGATGAAGGCCTGGCCTTCGCCAACCAACATGATCTAGCTGCACGTTTCATCACCCGCGCCGATACTGGGCTCGTGGAAACCATGACCCCCGCCTTCCAGCGTTACCTGGACGCAAGCACGCAATGAATCCCAACCGTTCCACGCGTGCACTGCTCGGCAATCTCGCCGTTGGCCTCGGCCTGCTGCTGATCGCGCTGTTGCTGCTGCGCCTGCATCTGGGCGAGCGCTGGTGGCCGGCCGCGCCGTTGGCACCGCAATGGTGGATGGCATTGGCAGCGGTGGCGATCTATGCGGCAGCTTGTTTCGCATTGTGGTGGTGCACCCGCCAACGCGATGACGATAGCGGTGACAGCAAGGAGCCACCGATCCTGGTCGCCTGGTCCAGCCAGACTGGCTTTGCCCAGCAGCTGGCACAACGTACCGCCGCACATCTGCGCGCAGCAGGTCACAAGATCCGACTGCGCGCCATCGACCAGGTCGATGCTGCCCTGCTCGGCAACAGCCGCCAGGCCTTGTTCATCGCCGCCACCACCGGCGAAGGCGATCCGCCCGACCATGCACTCGCCTTCCTGAGCCGGGTAATGCCGCAGCCCTTGAAGCTTCCTCAGCTGCAATACGCCGTGCTGGCGCTCGGCGACAAGACCTATGAGCACTACTGCGCATTCGGCCATCAACTCGATGAGTGGTTGCGCACGCATGGTGCACAACCGCTGTTCGATACGGTGGAAGTGGACAACGCCGATGCCGACGCGCTGCGTCATTGGCAGCAGCTGCTCGGCCAGCTGGGTGGCGAAGCCGCCAACGCCACCGACTGGAGTGCACCGGCCTATCACTCGTGGCTGCTGCGCGGGCGCGAAGTCCTCAATCCAGGCAGCATCGGCGGCAAGGTATTCCACCTGCAGCTGCAGCCCGCGGACGGAAAGCTGCAGACCTGGCAGGCCGGCGACATCGCCGAAATCGGCCCGCGTCAGTCCGCCGCTGCAGTGACGCAGTGGCTGCAGGCGAACGGCTTCGACGCTGCGGCGATGCTTGCCGATGGCCGCTCCCTGCGCGATGCCCTCGCCCAATCCCATCTGCCCGAAGGCGCCCACAGCCGCGACGTCAACGCACTTGCCGCCAGCCTCAAACCACTGCCGCACCGGGAATACTCGATTGCCTCGATGCCGGGCGAAGGCAGCCTGCAGCTGATGTTGCGTCGGCAACTGCGTCCAGATGGAGCACCCGGCCTCGCCAGCGGCTGGCTCTGCGATTACACCGCTATCGGCGACAGCATTGATCTGCGCCTGCGCAGCAACAGCAACTTCCATCCGCCGGGCAATGATGCTCCGCTGATCCTGATCGGCAACGGCACCGGCATTGCCGGCCTGCGCGCGCACCTGCGCGCCCGCATCGATGCTGGTGCACAGCGCAACTGGTTACTGTTCGGCGAACGCAATGCGGCCCACGACTTCCATTTCGGTGCAGAGTTGCAGCAGTGGCAGCGCGAAGGCGCGATCGAGCGGCTGGACACGGTTTTCAGCCGCGACGATGGCCAGTTCCATTACGTGCAGGATGCACTGGCCGCGCACAGCGATGTACTACGGCAATGGTTGGACGACGGCGCCACCATCCTGGTCTGCGGCAGCCTGCAAGGCATGGCCCCGGCGGTGGACAAGGTCATCATCGATGCGATCGGCGCCGATGCACATCAAGCACTACGCATCGCCGGGCGTTATCGCCGCGACGTCTACTGATCGGAAATCCACCTGTAGTGCCGAGCCATGCTCGGCAGAAGCATTACAAGCAATCCTAAACGTAGTGCCGAGCCATGCTCGGCAGGGACTTTCCCGGTAATGCCCATGCCGAGCATGGCTCGGCACTACATTGGCACCGTCGGGGCCACCTTTATCGCCAGCAATTCACCGCCACCACTGAGCGTGTAGCGCTGCCGTTCGCCGGCAGCCAACCATGCGGTATCGCCCGCCGACATTGCCGGCAGCACACCACCTTCGAACTCGGCCTGCCCCGCCAGCAAATGGATCGCCCATGCCGCCTGCGGCTCGGTGAAAAACAACATGGGCCCGACCAGCGGCCGATGCAGCAGTTCAGCCTGCAAGGCATCACGGCGCCACATCAGATTGAAGTCCTGGGTCAGGCCGTCGACCAACTCGCCAACCAGCTCAGCCTCGCCGGCAAAACGCAGACGCTGATACGGCGGCAGCAGGGTTTCGCAACGGCCGTCGGCAAAGCGCAGGCGCAGGCCTTCGCCCTGCAGCAGCACCAGCTCACGTTCTACACCGGGGAAAGCGGAGAAGGCCGCATCCTGTTCGATCTCGGCGATGGAAAGACGAAGTTGCCAGTCACCCTGCTCGGGCAGACGCAGGATTTCGCGCGTCCAGCCCAGACCATTGCGCCAGCGCTCGCGCTGGTAGAGAGCGGAGGGGATGACGCGGGAAGGAGAGTTCAGTGTGTGCATCGGGCAATGATGCCATCAGCGCGCAGCGACTGCTTTTTTGTGGGAGCGGCGTGAGCCGCGAAGCCACAGAGCCAACAGCGCAGAGCTAAAGCCAACCCCTCCCCAACCCTCCCCTTGCCTTCGGCAAAGGGAGGGGGCAAAAGCCTCCCTTACTTCGGCATCGCCAGGTTCTCAGCCATCAACGGCTTGCCCGCTCGCGGGGTGGTCGCGATCACGGCATCGGCCGGCAATGCCGTGCCCTTGTCCAAGCGCGCCTGCACCCGATCCAACGCCTCGTACACATACGGCAACAGCGGCAGGTAACGCGAGCCGTAATCCGGCAGGCCGAGGAAACCATCGAAGTGCTGCACGTTCTGCACCTTCCAATAGCTCACCTCGCGCCCGGCAGCTTTGGCCGCAGCCGCATACGGCGCGCTGCTGAAAGCCGGCGGAATCAGACCATCATCGGCACCGTGCACCACCATCACCGGCAGGCCCTTGCGCGGCAAGCCTGCGTGTGTAGCCTGGATGCCCGCCTGCACGCGCTTGGCGTCTTCACCCTGCCCGTCCCACAGGCCACGCAGGCACTTCAGGCCGGCATAGGTCAGGTCCGGCAAGGCGACCTTGCTGTCGAGCAGGCCGACGCCAGCGCCCGGCGGGATGCCGCTGCCGTCGGAGATCCATGCTGCACGTTCGACGGCTGTTGCCGCACGCGGCGAGAAATCCGGGTTCTGTGCGGCGAAGTTGAAACCGCAGGGATGCTCGCCCACGCCATAACGGCCATAAGCCGATGCATAGGTCGCGGCAATCGCGCGCCACAGGTCGAAGCCGGTCGACAGGGCGCCAGCGCGCACCGATGCGTCCGTCCAGCCCTTGCTCAACATCAGGTCGTACGCCGACTTCGCCTGTGCAGCCGGCGTTGCACCGCTGATCACGCCTTCGGCCGTCAACGTCGCGCAGCGCACTGCGGCACCGGCCTGCAGCGCAGCCGTCAGCGGCGGCTGCGGCAGGTTGCTCATGTGCAGCTGCGCGCACGGCATCAACAACGCGGCTTCGGTGGTGTAGTCGTACAACGCGCGTGCGCCCGGGCCGCTGGAATAGATGCTGGGCTCGCCCGCCACCACGGCGTCCAGCCAATCGCCTTCCAACTCGGCCGCACGCAGCACCGCACCGCCACCGTTGGAGATACCGACGGCAATGATGCGGGTGTTTTCAAAGGTAAAAGGCGCAGCCTGCGGATAGGCCTCGGCCAACGCCAGCAGCGCGAACTCAGCGGCCTGCTTTACGTGCCGGCCCCAATCGGCCTCAGGATTGTCCTTGGAGTGTGCATGTTTGAACGCCACACCCGATGCATTGATCGGCGCATCCGGCACGAAGGCCAGATCGTTCACTTCGCCCAATGCGCCGACCGTACCGTTGGCACGCACGCCAGCCTGCGCGTTCAGATCGTAATAATCGCTACCCGCGCCCTTGTCGGTATAGACCACGGCGCAGCCCTTGGGCAGGCCCCAGGCAGCGGCGACCGACACAGCACCATAGATGCCACGCGAACCAGACGCTGGTGCGACCAGCACGCAGCGCTTGCCGGTATCGAAGTTGTCCGGCACCTGTGCCAGCACGCGATGCGGTTGCTTGGCGCCAGGCAGGCGCGCGAACGCCGAATACTCGCGACCGGGCACGCTCTGCAGGCTGCCGAACAGTTCGCCGTAACCACCACCCGGAGCAAGATCGGCAATGCCGCGCCAGCTGCCCCACAGCGCCCGACGACGCAGCTCATCGACGGTCGGCGCACTGGCATCGGCAAAGGCCGGCGGCGCCATGCTGCGCAGGCCGGCCAGGCCCAGCCCGGCGGTAAGCAGATCGTCACTGCCGCGGTGTTCGCTGCGGAGTTCGTTGCTGAACATGGAAGGCTCCACGGACTTGGATGCTGGGCCGCTGGCACAGGAGGCCAGGCTCAGTCCGACGAATAGGCCGCAGGCGGCGCGCAGTAGGGATTGGCTCATGGGCGCACCCTAGCAGAGCGGCACCACCCGGCTCATCGTACTTAAGTACCACACGCTTTTAGCGCGGCGGCTGCTACGTTTCCACCATCCCCCATAGCAATCGGAGTCCCCCCATGGACCGCTTCCTGCAAGGCCGCACCGCATTGGTGACCGGCAGCACCTCCGGCATCGGCCTGGCCATCGCCCAGGCCCTGGCCGGCGCCGGCGCACGTGTTGCCATCAACGGCCTTGGCAGCCCCGAACAGATCGAGGCGGCGCTGAAGAGCGTCACCGATACCGGCAGCGAGTCACAGCACTTCGATGCCGACCTGCGCAAACCCGAGCAGATCGCGCACATGCTCGAAGCCGTGCAGGCCTGGGGCAACATCGACATCCTGGTGAACTGCGCCGGCATCCAGCACGCCGCACCGCTGGCCGAACAGCCGTCGCAGAAGTGGGATGACATCATCGCCATCAACCTCAGCGCGGCCTTCCACACCATGCAGCAGGCACTCCCGGGCATGGCCGAGCGCGGCTACGGCCGGGTGGTCAACATCGCCTCGGTACACGGCCTGGTCGCTTCCAAGAACAAAGCCCCCTATGTGGCCAGCAAGTTCGGCATCGTCGGCCTGAGCAAGGTCGCCGCACTGGAATATGCCGCTGCCGGCAGCCGCGACAGCGGCGGCGTCACCGTCAACTGCGTGTGCCCGGGCTGGGTGGAGACCCCGCTGATCGAGCCGCAGATCCAGGCCCACCGCAATGGCGGCAGCCGCGACGACGGCGTGCGTGCCCTGCTGGAAGAAAAGCAGCCCAGCCTGCGCATGTCGCTGCCGGAAGACATCGGCGCGATGGTGGTGTGGCTGTGCCGCCGCGAGGCGCACAACCTGACCGGCGCGGCGATGCCGATGGACGGCGGCTGGACCGCGCAGTAAGTCTGGAAATGCAGGAGGAAGCGGGCAATGGCTGAAATCCACGGCATACTGCCCCGGGTGCATGCTGCCGAGCAGCCGGCACCCGCTTCCTTCCATCCTGTTAGCACCGCCATGCCCAGCCTGTTGATTGCCGACGATCATCCCCTGTTC
Organism: Stenotrophomonas sp. STEN038; assembly: GCF_056759895.1. Classification (NCBI taxonomy): domain Bacteria; kingdom Pseudomonadati; phylum Pseudomonadota; class Gammaproteobacteria; order Lysobacterales; family Lysobacteraceae; genus Stenotrophomonas; species Stenotrophomonas sp. STEN038. Next base: position 7,539 of record NZ_JBRRDW010000005.1, on the reverse strand, counting down.
CGTGCCGCCCTGCGGCAGGCTGCCAGCGAGGCCGTCAGCGACTTAACGGTGCGCGAGGCCGAATCATTGGAAGGTGTGCTGGCCGCATTGGATGCCGCGCCAGATACCGATCTGATCCTGCTCGACCTGCATATGCCGGGCAATCATGGCCTGGCCGGCCTGGCCGCAATCCGCGCCCAGCATCCTGGCGTGGCAGTGATCGTGGTTTCTGCCAATGACGACCCACGCGTGGTGCGTCGTGCGCTCGACCACGGCGCCGCCGGTTACCTGCCCAAGAGTTCGGGTTTGAACGAGCTGCGCGAAGCGATCCGCAGCGTGATGGCCTGCGAGCAGTGGCTGCCAGCTTCGCTGCGCGCTTCTGTCTCGCGTGCACAGTCTTCCAGCCATGACAGCGAACTGGCGGCACGACTGGCGAGTCTGTCGCCGCAGCAGTTCCGCGTATTGGCGCTGGTTGCCGAAGGCCTGCTCAACAAGCAGATCGCCGACCGTCTGGATGTGCAGGAACGCACGGTCAAGGCGCATCTGTCCGCCATCTTCGAGCGGCTTGGCGTGCGCAACCGCACCCAGGCCAGCGTTGTGCTGCGTGAGCTGGAATTGAGCGATCCGGCGCGGCAGGCGCTGTGATCCCGACCGGAGCTTTGTAGGAGCGGCGTAAGCCGCGAAGCTAGCGGACATGCAGCCCACAGCCAGATCAACCCCACGCATTCCTGCCTGATTGCGCTTGGTTCTGTGTCGGAACCGATACCAGCTTCGCGGCTGACGCCGCTCCTACAAACCGGTGTTCCGACTTACCGCTTTGTGCAACACCATACCTACCACCATCGCCGGCACAAACCACAGCGCCTCCGGTGACAACACACCCAGGCCAACCAGCGCCGGCCCCGGGCAATAGCCAGCCAATCCCCAGCCAATACCAAACAAAGCCGCACCGATCAGCAACCGTCGATCAATGCTGCGCAGGTCCGATATCTGGAAGCGCTCGGCAAACACAGGTGTCGGCCGGCGCAGGACAAAGCGAAACAGCAGCATCGTCGTTCCAACCGCGCCGCCCAGCACAAACAGCAGCGCGGGATTGAAGTCACCAAACACATCCAGGAAACCCAGGATGCGCTGCGGATCGGTCATGCCTGACACCGCCAACCCCAGCCCGAACAGCGCGCCAGAAACCAGGGCAGCCAAACTGATGCGCAAGCTGCTCATGCCACATGCCTCACGATGTAAGTGGTCACAATCGCAGTAGCCATGAAGGTCAGCACGGCGGCGAACGATCGCACCGACAAGCGCCCCAGACCACAGACACCATGACCGCTGGTGCAACCATTGCCCATGCGCGTACCGAAGCCAACCAGCAGGCCGGCGATCACCAGAAGCAACGGCGGGAATCCCTGTCTCGGCACATAAGCACCCGGCACCAGCCACAGGTACGCAGCACCTGCGCCAATCAAGCCAATCAGGAACGCGGCACGCCAAGCGACCTCACCACTACGCGGCGTCAACACGCCGCCAAGAATGCCACTGATACCAGCGATGCGACCGGTCAACCACAGCAGCAAGGTGGCAGCGCTGCCGATCAGTACGCCACCGGCCAAGGCCAGCATCCAGCTGTTCATTGCGCCTTTCCGATCTGATCCAGCGGCAGGCGCAGATAGCGCACACCGTTGGCATCGGCTTCCGGCAGACGGCCGCCGCGGATATTCACCTGCAAGGCGGGCAGGATCAGCTTCGGCACAGGGAGCGTGGCATCACGCTGCTGACGCATCTGTACGAACGCCGCTTCGTCGGTACCGCCCTTCAGATGCACGTTGTTCTGTCGCTGCTCGTCGATCGTGGTCTGTGCCTGCGCCTCGCGCCGGTTGCCGGGATAGTCGTGGCACAGGCAGATGCGGGTATCGGCAGGCAGCGACAGGATGCGCTGGATGGACGCATACAGGCGATGCGCATCGCCGCCGGGGAAATCACAGCGTGCAGTGCCGGTATCACTCGCAAACATGGTGTCACCGACGAACGCAGCGTCGCCAATCACATAGGTCAGGCTGTCGCCGGTATGTCCCGGCGTCGCGATCACGCGCGCGCTCAAGGCACCAACGTTGAAGGTATCACCGTCATCGAACAGCCGGTCGAACTGGCTGCCATCAGCAGTGAACTCATCGCCCAGCCCAAACACCGCCTTGAAGTGTTGCTGCACCTGCACGATGCCGCGACCGATCGCCACCGGCGCCTGCAGCTGATCGGCCAGATAGCCAGCGGCACTGAGATGATCCGCATGCGCATGGGTTTCCAGAATCCAAGCCACCGTCAGCAGCTTGCTTCGCACGAACTCCAACAATACATCGGCCGATACCGTGCTGATGCGCGCGCCAGCCGGCTCGTAATCCAGCACCGGATCAATGATGACCGCCATGCCGCCGATCTGGTCATAGGCCACGTAACTGAAGGTGCCAGTGTCCTTGTCGTAGAACGGCTCGACCAAGGTTGATGACATCTGCGCCTGGCTCATGGGGAGTCTCACTGTTAATTTAGCCTTTTCTAAATTAAACTAGTCCCCCGCAAAGCACAAGCCCGACACACAGCCCCAGATGCCTCCTTCAGAGATGAACATGGAACAGATGCAGGCACATGCCGAACAGGCCGCGCAGTTGCTCAAGTCCCTGGCCCATCCGGCTCGGCTGCGCGTGCTGTGCCGCCTGGTGGAGGGTGAAGCTTCGGTGGGTGAATTGCAGGCACAGGTTGGTCTGTCGATGTCTGCGTTGTCACAGCATCTGGCGGTGATGCGAGAAGCCGCTCTGGTCAGCACCCGTCGCGAAGCACAGACCATTTACTACGCGCTGGCGGACAGCCCGGCACTGGGCGTGATGCAAGCCTTGCACGCGGCATATTGCGGGAATGCGGAGATCCGGAGTTCCTGACAGCCGTACTCGCCGAGATAGGTAGCTATTCCTTGCTGCCGATTCCCGGTCTCAAAGCATCCGCCGCCAACAGCCGATCCAGGATCGACTTCAGCGCCAGCGGCCGCACCGGCTTGTGCAGCAGGGTCAGTCCCTGCTCCAGCACTTCACGACGCGTTGCCAGACTGTCATCGGCGCTGAGAATCAAAGTTGGTCTTGCGCCAAAACGTTCGCCCAACCGCAACTGCAGTGCAGTGCCGGTGTCGCCATCGTCCAGGTTGTAGTCGAACAACCACAAGCTCGCAGGTGTTTGCTGCAGTGTTGCCACCGCCTGCGCTTCGCCTGAAGCCTCGGCCACGCTGTAGCCCCAGCCACGCAGCAGACCGGCCAAGCCCTGCAAGGCGGCGGGATCATTGTCGACCACCAGCACCGGCACGCCACCCGAGGTTGCCGCATTGCGTATGCGTGGCAGGTTCGCCAGTTGCGGCGAGGTCACTCGCTGCAAAGTCACCGAGAAGACAGTGCCCTGCCCCTTTTCACTACGCAGGCGCAGCGGTGCATGCAGCAGACCGGCAATGCGATCAGCAATCGCCAGACCAAGGCCGAGTCCTTGGCCACTGCTGTCCTCGCCACGCCGGAACTCTTCGAATATGCGCTGCTGTTCTTCCTTGGCAATGCCCGGACCGGTGTCGTGCACCTCAACCCGCAGGCAGTCGGCTTCGCGGCGTACGCCCAACAACACGCCACCCTGACTGGTGTAGCGCACCGCATTGGCCAGGAAGTTCTGCAGCACCCGCCGCAGCAGCTGCGGATCACTGTTCACCCATGCACGAGTAGGCATGTAGTGGAACGCCAGCCCCCGCTCGGTGGCCAGCGCGCGGAACTCGGAAACCAAGGGATCCAGCACTTCAGCCAACGGCAGATCGCGTGGTTGCGGCACCAGACCACCGGCCTCCAGTCGCGACATATCGAACAACCCGGTCAACAGATCGGTGGTGGAATCCAATGCGCCCCGGATCTGTACCACCGCCTGTTGCTGCTGGCTGGACTCCACTTGTTGCGCCAGCGTATCGGTGAATAGATGCGCGGCATGCAATGGCTGCAGCAGGTCGTGACCCACGGCAGCAAGGAAGCGACTCTTGGCATCATTGGCCCGCTCAGCCTCGCGCTTGGCTGATTCCAGCAGGGCGGTGCGCTCGCCCACGCGTTGCTCCAAAGTCTCGTTGCTGCGCTTGAGTTCGCGCTCGCTGCGGCGGAATTCGGTGACATCGGTGAAGGTGGCGACGAAGCCACCGCCGGGCATGGGATTGCCACGGATTTCGACGATGCTGCCGTCCGGGAAAACGCGTTCGGTGAGGTGCGGTGTGCCCGCGCGCATGAAGGCCAGCCGCCGGTCCACCGCACGCTCATCGCCGCCGCGCACCGGCATTGCCTGCAGCGCCCAGCGGGTCAGGTCCATGATTGGCCGCCCCACCTGCAGCAACTCATCCGGAAAACCAAACATGCGTGCATACGGGCGGTTCCATGCCACCAACCGCTGCTCGCGATCAATCACGCTGATGCCCTGGCTCATGTTCTGCAACGCGGCCTGCAGCACCTGCTGGCTGAAACGCAGATCCTGCGACGCCTCACTGACGATGGCTGCCACCGTCGCCAGCTCATTCCCTTCGCGACGTGCGGCATCCAGCAATAGACGCGCGGAGGCGGCACCGAGCACCGCCGATAACTCGCGCTCGATGCTGGCCTCGATCGATGCTGGCACCGCACCACTGCGCGGCGCATCCGCCAACAACTGTTGCACGCGCTCGTCAGGCAGGAAGCGACGGCCAGCATTGCGCAAGGTATCGGCATCCAGATTGCGACTAATCCGGTCCGGCGTATCCCGACGCCATGCCATCGCCAGCAAGGTCACCGCCGTGCCAACGAAAAGACTAGCCCCCACTGCCCGGCCCAACGGCGTCCAGCCGGTCAGGCCAAACAGGCCTTGCGGGGCAAGCCACTGCCACCCGAACGGCCCCTGCTGCAGCCACGTCGGTGTACGCCCGCCGCTTTCCAACAGCGAGGGCAGCAACAGCACCCAGGCCCAGGTGGCGAAGCTGGCGACCACACCGGCAATGGCAGCACGCGGTGGCGTCTGCGGGCGCCAGATGGCGAACGCCAGCACTGGCACCAGGGTCGCCATTGCAGAGAAAGAAACCGCTCCGATATCGGCCAGCACATTGCCACCGCCGATCAAGCGGCTATAGCCCCAGGCCAGCAGCATGATCACGCAGATACCTGCGCGTCGCAGCCACACCAGCTCGCGTCGATGATCGCCACCACCGGCGCGCGCCCATGCGCTGCGCACCAGACCTGGCGCGAACCAATGGTTGCCGATCATCAGGCTGAGGGTCAGCGTACTGACCACCACCATGCCGGTCGCCGCACTCAGGCCACCGAGGAAGGCAAACAGGGCAACCCCTTCATGGCCAGCAGCAAACGGCAGCGCCAGCGTGTACATGTCGGAAGGCACGCTATTGCCCAGCAGCACCGTACCGGCGCGTGCCAATGGCAGGATGGGCAGCGCGATCAACAGCAGATACAACGGGAACAACCAGCGTGAGGTGCGCACATCGGCAGGATCGCGGCATTCCACCACACCGATATGGAACTGATGCGGCAGCAGGAACATCGCCAGTCCACCAAGTATCACCAGCGGGATGAAGCCACCTTCGGGCGCGCTGACGGGCGTTACAGGTGCCGCAGGCACGCCCTTCAAGCCGAGCCAGACGAACACACCCAGCGCCAGCATCGCGCCCAGCTTGAATACCGATTCGGCCGCCATCGCCAGCACCAGGCCGCGATTGTGTTCGGATGCATCGGCGCGGCGCGCACCGAACAGCATGGCAAACAAAGCCATCGCCAGTGCCACATACAAGGCGCTGTCCTGCCAGATCGAACCGGCCTGCCCGGCTTCTACGGCTCGTGAAGTGATCATGCCGAAACTCATCGCCACCGCTTTGAGCTGTAGCGCGATGTACGGAATCAAGCCAAGCACGGTCACCAGCGTCACCGTTGCCGCCAGCCAGGCATCGCGCCCGAGCCGGGCGGCGATCAGATCGGCGAGCGAAGTGGCATTGGTTTCGCGCGCCAGCCGCACCAGCCGCATCATTACGCCGATGGCCAGCGCATAGAACAGGATCGCGCCGACGAAGGTTGGCGGCAGCGGCCAGCCATGACGTGCGGCCTGGGTGACGGTGCCGTAGAACGTCCACGAGGTGCAGTGCACCGCCAGCGAAAGCGCATAGATATGCCGCCAGTGGCGGGCAAATGCGGTTGGCCGACGTTCGCCGTAGAGGGCCACGCCGAACATCAAGGCCAGCCAGGCAAGGCCCGCCAAGGCCACGGTTACCAGACTCAACATGGAATGCGTTTCCCGGAAGCTGTTTGGCAGGATACGGAGTTAGCGGGTAAGGATGAAGCGGTGCATGCGCATAGCCCCTCTCTCTCCGGGAGAGGGGTTGGGGTGAGGGTGCGGATTACTAGCAGCATGGAATTCCCAAGCTTCTGCATTTGACTTCATTTCAGAGCGACAAATCGGAGCAAACAACCTCTTCTGCAGTTTCCTCGATTGACGCGGGTCAGGGGCAAAGCTAACAAGCCAACCGCAAGAGCTGCCCTCACCCCAGCCCCTCTCCCGTGAACGGGAGAGGGGCTTTCAAACAACAGCAACAGCAACAGCAACAGCAACGGCCACAGCCACAGCCACAGCCACAGCAACAGCAACAGCAACAGCAACAGCAGCAGCAGTCACAGCTGTAGCCGCAGCAACGACCACTTCAAAAGCAAGAGCCCCTTCCCTGCTTCGCAGAGAAAGGGCTCCGTCAACTTCGAGCAAGTCCAGGGCAGTTTCCTGCCCCGGAACCTGGATCAGAAGTCGTAGCGCGCAGTCAGAGTGTATTGGCGTGGCGCACCGTAGAAACCCGTCAGCACACCATAGGCACCGATGTTGTAGCCAGTGGTGCGATACGACTTGTCGGTCAGGTTGCTGCCCTGCAACGACAGCGACCAGGCATCGTCAAGCTTCCAGATCACGCCTGCGCCCAACAAGCCGTAGCCATCCTGCTTGATCACCGGGCTCAGGTCGGTGGTCGGCCATACTTCAGACTGGTACGAGTAACCCACCCGTGCCGACAGATTGCCACCGTTGGCCAGATCCGTGCGGTACTCCACGTTGAATGCACCCGAGAACTCCGGCGCATTGGTGAAGTACTGCGTGTCGGCGACATTGACACCACCACTCATGAACTCGTCGTACTTCGCGTCCAACCAGGCAATATTGCCGCTGATCAGCCAATGCTTGGTCGGCAGGAACTGGTATTCCACTTCCACACCCTGCACGGTGCCCTTGCCTGCGTTGGTGAAGTCGCCGAAGAAGCTCTGGCTGCCGTTGGGAAGCGTGTACGAAGTGAACACCGAGAGCTGGATGTCCTTGTACTTGTTGTAGAAGTAGGCAAGGTTCAAGAACGCACGCTGATCCAGGAACGACATCTTGCTGCCGATCGAGGGTGTCAGAAATTTTGTGTGAGAGGCATACCATGATGCTGCCAAGGAGCATGTATGCCACGCAAGAAGAAGACGCCGGTGGTCACGCCGGCCATTGATCTGCCGAAGG